>JBAVTL010000105.1:0-3637 GCA_049696175.1 Anaeromyxobacteraceae bacterium | reverse complement strand
CCGGAGAACCGCACGGTCCACTTCGCGGCCGACGAGGCCGCCGCGCCGACGGGCGCCCTCGTCCGGGCGCGCGCGGTGCGCGCCCACTCCGCCTCGCTGGCGGGGGAGCTGGTCCCGACGGTCGGGGGCGCGCGTGGCTGAGTGGACGCGGGCCGCCGGGCGGGTGCTCCGCGCCGAGTGGCCCGCCCTCGCCTGGGCGGCGCTCATCTTCTACCTGTCGGGCAAGAGCCATCCGCTCCCCGTCGAGATCCCGATCCGCCACGTCGACAAGCTCCTCCACGCGGGGGCCTACGCCCTGCTCTCCGGGCTGACCGTGCGCGGGCTCCTGGCGGCGGGGCTCGCCGGGCGGCGCGCGATCCTGATCGCGATGGTCGCCGCCAGTCTCTACGGCATCTCCGACGAGTGGCACCAGTCCTTCACCCCGGGCCGCGACGCCGATCCGCTCGACTGGGCGGCGGACACGGCCGGCGCGATCGCCGGGGCGGTGATCGCCGCCGGCTTGCCGCGCCGCAGGTCGCGGGCTAGCATCCGCGGCTGAAATGCCGATCATCCGACCCTTCGGTGGCAAGGCGCCCGTCGTCCACGAGAGCGTGTTCGTGGCGGAGGGCGCGGTCGTCCTCGGCGACGTCGAGCTCGGGGAGCGCTCCTCGATCTGGTTCGGCTGCGTGCTGCGGGGCGACGTGAACCGCATCCGGATCGGCGCGCGGACCAACGTCCAGGACCTCACGACCATCCACGTCACGAGCAAGACGCACCCGACGATCGTCGGCGACGAGGTGACCATCGGTCATCGCGTGGTCCTGCACGGCTGCACCGTCAAGGACCGCTGCCTCGTCGGCATCGGCGCCGTGGTCATGGACGGCGCGGTGGTCGGCCCGGAGTCGGTGGTGGGGGCGGGGTCCCTGGTGCCGCCCGGGATGGTCGTGCCGCCGCGGACGCTCGTGATGGGGGCCCCGGCGAAGGTGAAGCGCGACCTCTCCGCCAGCGAGGTCGAGGCCCTCCACAAGTCGGCGGAGAACTACGTGGAGTACGCGGCGCGCTACGTCGCGGAGGGGTGGGCGAGCCGATGACGAACGTCGAGGTCCTCCAGCGCTGCACGCTCTTCAAGGACTTCACGGAGGTCGGCCTCAAGATCTTCGCCGAGATCGCCGTCCCCAGGTCGGTGCCGGCCGGCAGCCCGCTCTTCGCCGAGAACATGGTCGGCGAGGCGCTCTTCATCGTGAGGTCGGGCACCGTGCGGGTGACCCAGCGCGGCCCCGCGGGGGAGCGCGAGCTCGCGATCCTGGGCCCCGGCGAGGTGCTCGGCGCGCTCGCCGTCCTCGCCAAGGGGGTCCGGCTCGTCTCGGCCGTGGCGGTGACGCCGCTCGAGGTGCTCGAGATCGCCCACCGGGACTACTTCAGGAAGATCCCGGAGAAGCCGCAGGCGTGCCTGAAGCTGGCGCTCGCCATCGCGGCCGAGCTCGCGGCCAGGGCGGCCGACAGCCGCGAGGCGCTCCGCGAAGTCCACCCGAAGAAGCCGGGCGGGTGATGCTGCAGCACTTCGTAGATCTGCTGGCGGGACACGGGCTCCACGCCGGCTACCTCGCCGTCTTCGCGGTGCTCCTGCTCTGCGGCTTCGGCCTCCCGATGCCGGAGGACGTGATCCTCGCGACCGGCGGCGTGCTCGCGTGGCTGGCGCGCGGCCGGCCGATCCACTCCTTCACCGGAATGTTCCGGGACACGGGGCTCCTCACGATGATCTTCGTGGGGCTCTCCGGCATCGTGGTCGGCGACTCGATCATCTTCCTCGCGGGGCGCCGCTTCGGCCACCGGGTGGCCGACTTCCGGCCGCTACGGCGCATCATCACGCCGGGCAAGCTGCTGCGCGTCGAGAAGGAGCTCCGGAAGCGCGGCAACGTGCTGGTGCTGCTGGCCCGCTTCATCCCCGGCCTGCGCGCCCCGACCTTCTTCGTCGTGGGACACGCCCGCCTCCCTTACTGGGAGTTCTTCCTCTTCGACGGCGCGGCGGCGCTGGTCTCGGCGCCGCTCTGGGTGTGCCTCGGCTTCTGGTTCGGATCGGACATCCAGGAGGCCGCGCGCCACGCGAGCGAGTTCTCGCACTACATCGTCGCCGCGGCGGCCGTGGTGGCGGGGCTCCTCGTCCTCCGCTGGAGGCGGCTGCGCGCCCGGGAGCTCGCCGCGGGCGCGGTGAAGGTGGCGCCCGAGGAGCCGTAGGGGAAGGAGGCCGAGGGGCGCCGTCCCTCAGGCCTCGCGGCGGCCGAAGATCCGGCCCCAGAACCCCGGCACCAGCGCCTCGGCGTTCACGAGTGAGTGGGCGACCAGCGCGGCGCCGAGGGCCACGGCCTCGTCGGGGTGGACGGCGCGGGAGGCGGGCCGGCCGAAGAAGGCCTCGACCTTCTGGCGCACGAGGGGCATGCGCGACTGGCCGCCCACGAGCAGCACCTCGGCGACGTCCGCCGGCGAAAGCCCCTTGGCGGCGAGCACCTCGCCGCAGACCTGCAGCGACCGGTCCACGAGGGGCGCCACGAGCGCGGCCACGTCGTCGCGCGTCAGCGTGACGTCGAGCGTGATCGGCTCGCCGTCCTTCATCGCGAGGAACGGCAGCTGGACCGCGACCTCGGTCCGCTCGGAGAGCGCGCACTTGGCCCGCTCCGCCGCGTCGACGAGGCGCGACAGCGCGACGCGGTCGCCGTCGAACGGGGCGCCGACCTGCTCCTGGTAGAGCTGCAGCAGCCGCTCCACGATGCGGTTGTCGAAGTCGACGCCGCCGAGGAAGGTGTCGCCACCGGTGGAGACCACCTCGTACACGTCGTCGTCCAGCTCGAGGATCGACGCGTCGAAGGTGCCGCCGCCGAGGTCGTAGACCAGGATCCGCTGGTTGACGTGCCGGCCGTAGGCGAAGGCGAGGGCGGCCGCCGTCGGCTCGTTGAGGATCCGCTCGACCTGGAACCCGGCCAGCCCTCCCGCGTTCCGGACGGCAGCTCGCTGCCGCTCGTCGTAGTACGCGGGGACCGTGATGACCGCCCGGTTGACCTCCTCGCCGAGGTGGTTCTGCGCGACGTCCTTCACCTCGCGGAGGATGAGCGCCGACACCTGCTCCAGCGTCACGACCTCGTTCGAGAGGCGCACCGCCGCGGCGCCGTCGGCGGCGGCGGTGAGCTCGTACGGGAAGCGCGTCGCGAGATCCTGCACGACCTCGGAGTCGTACGGGCGCCCCACCAGCCGCTTGCCGCCGAAGACGGTGTGGCGGGGGTTCGTGAGCGCCTGCCCCCTGGCGTCGTGGCCGACCACCAGCCGGTGGCGGGTGTTGAGCGCGACGATGGAGGGCACCGTGTGCTGCCCCTCGCGAGACGGGATGACGTACGGCTTGCCGTCCTTGACGATCGCCGCGCACGAGTTGGTGGTGCCGAGATCGATGCCGATCACGTAGCGGGAGGGCTTCGTCACCTTCACCGGCTCCGACGGGAGCCCGGTGTCGAGCTTCGGCAGCGCCGCCTGGTGCTGCTCGAGGCGCTGGGCGGAGGAGAGGTCGGCGAGGGGCGCGGTCGGGCTCGCGAACACCGGCGTGAGCGTGGACGCGGCGGCCGCCAGGACCGGGGGGGAAGGCGCCCGGGGCGCCGGCGGGACCCGCTCGAGG
>JBAVTL010000104.1:0-1862 GCA_049696175.1 Anaeromyxobacteraceae bacterium | reverse complement strand
GAGATCGGGAGGGCTCCCCTCGATCGGCTCCAGCCGGCCGTGCGTCCGCTCGCCCCGCTGCGGCATCGACTGCTTCAGCCCGAGCATGTACGGGTGTGCCGGCCGGTAGAAGAGATCGTCGACGCTCCCCTGCTCGACGATCCGCCCCGCGTACATCACCGCGACGTCGTCCGCCATCCGCGCCACGACCCCCAGGTCGTGGGTGATCAAGACTATCGCCATCCCGCGCTCGCGCTGCAGCGTCTCGAGCAGGTCGAGGATCTGGGCCTGGACCGTGACGTCGAGCGCGGTCGTCGGCTCGTCGGCGACGAGGACCCTTGGGTTGCAGGCGATCGCCATCGCGATCATGACGCGCTGGCGCATGCCGCCCGAGAACTCGAACGGGTAGCGGCCGGCCCGCGCGCGCGCGTCGGGGATCTGGACGCGCTCCAGCAGCTCGACCGCCCTCGCCTCCGCGGCAGCCCCCGCGAGCCCCTCGTGGAAGCGCAGGGCCTCGGTGATCTGCCGGCCGATCTTCATCGTCGGGTTGAGCGACGTCATCGGGTCCTGGAAGATCATGGCGATCTCCCTCCCCCGGATCCGGCTCGCGTCGCCGGCCGACATCCCGACGAGCTCCCGCCCGTCGAACCTGACCGACCCCGCGGTGATCCGCCCCGGCGGCATCGGGATCAGCCCGAGCGCCGCCTGGACCGTGACCGACTTGCCGCACCCCGACTCGCCGACGATGGCGAGCGTCTCGCCGGGCTCCAGCGCGAGATCGACGCCGCGGACGGCGTGCACCACGCCGCCGTGGGTCGCGAACTCGACGTGCAGGCCGGAGATCTCGAGCAGGCTCATTCGACCGACCTCAGCCGCGGGTCGAGCGCGTCGCGCAGGCCGTCGCCCAGCAGGTTGAACGCGAGGACGGTGACGCTGATGGCCACCGCGGGCGCGATGAACTCGTGCGGGTAGACGAGGAAGGTCTTGATCCCGTCGTTGCACATCGAGCCCCAGGAGGCCGTCGGCGGCACGACCCCCATCCCGATGAAGGAGAGGAAGGCCTCCGTGAAGATTGCGCTCGGGATCGCGAAGGTCAGCGACACGAGGACGACGCCGAGCGTGTTGGGCAGCAGGTGCCGGAGGAGCAGGAGCCGCGGACGGGCGCCGAGGAGGCGCGCCGCCTGGACGAACTCCGCCTCGCGGAGCTGGAGCACCTGCCCGCGGGTGAGCCGCGCCGCGCCGGTCCAGGAGAGGAGGATCATCGCGAAGAGCATCGGCCCGACCCCGCTCTCCCCAGGCCCGACCCCGAGCGCGACGCGGAACAGGATCATGAAGAGGAGGAACGGCAGGGCCATCACGAAGTCGGTGATCCGCATGAGCCAGGCGTCGACGAGGCCTCCGAAGTAGCCGGAGAGGCCGCCGATGAGCACGCCGATCAGGATCGCGAGGAGCGGCGCGGTGAAGCCGATGAAGAGCGAGATCCGGCCACCCGACAGGAGCCGCGCCAGCACGTCGCGCCCCAGGAAGTCGGTCCCGAGCGGACGCCGGGGCCGCGCGACGGTGTCGCCGGGCCTGGCGTGCGGATCGATCGTCCGCGCCTCGACGAGCGGGATCCCGGGGCGGAGCGCGACCTTCACCGTCGCCGGCGGCCCCTCCGCGCCGTCCCGCGCCACCACCGAGTACCAGTAGGTCGTCGGCTCCAGGTTGAACGCGTCCTCGAAGCTGACGACGCGCCCCGCCTCCACCTCGCCCATGGGGAGGCCGAGGTAGTCGCCGCCAGGGCGCGAGGTGGACCGGTAGACGAGGTATCCCTCCGCGCCGGGGACCGGCTCCCACCGGAGCCTCACCGCCTCGACCGTCGGCTCGTCGAGCACCCGCAGCCC
>JBAVTL010000103.1:0-7297 GCA_049696175.1 Anaeromyxobacteraceae bacterium | reverse complement strand
GGGTGACGGAGCGGCGTTCGCCGGCGCGCGGGCGGGCTCCGCTGGCGCGGTCCTCTCCGCGGCCTCCTCGCCCTCCTCGCTGGGCTCGGCCTCGCCCTCCGCCTCCTCTGCGTCGACCTCCGCCTCGACCTCATCGAGGTCGAGCTCGGGGAGCCCGAGGTCGGCGAGGTCATCGGAGAGCACGGCGCGCCGGGGCTTGGGCTTCGCGGGGGGCAGGACCGGCGGCGGCGGCGGCTTGAGGTCGAACTTCACGCCGGCGGGAGGCATCAGCGCGAAGTCTACGTAGTCCTCGGCAAGCCCGGGGGGGACGCCGAGCGCGGCGGAGATCTCGGCGACCAGGAGGTGGCGCGCGTGATCGTAGAGCTCGCGCTCCTTGGTCGGCAGCGGCCGAAGCTGCGAGAGGCCGTTGAGCCCCTTCACCACCTCGGCGACGCCCAGCACCCCGCCGAGCAGCAGGCGATCGGCGTTGTCGCGGTGGCGCGTCTTCCAGTCGAGCTCCGGGGCGTCGTAGGAGGCGCCGAGGTAGTGGAAGACCCCCTCCACCTGCTCCGCAGTCGGCAGGCGGCGCAGCCCCACCGCGGCGACCTTGCCCTTGGGGACGAGCACGGCGGCGCCGTCCTCGACCCGGCGCATCCGGATCAGCTCGAGCTGCTGGCCCGCGATCTCCTTCACCTCGATGCCGGTGATCTCGCAGACCCCCTGGCCAGGGTAGATGAGCCGCTGGCCGGGGGTGAGCGTCGAGGCGTCGGTGACCGTCCCCTCGGCAGCGGGCAGCTCGTCGCGCGTCGGGTCCGGCCGGTAGGTTTGCCCTCTCATCACGGCTCCCGGAATATCACGCGCCGCGTCGACGGGCCAACGTCACCTGGGGCCCTACTTGCCCGGAGTGCGGGCCTTGATCTGCGCGAGGAACGCCTTCGCCTGCGCGCCGAAGGTTCCGGTCGGGTCGAGCTGCACGACCTTCTCGAGCGCGGCGACGGCCTTCTCCGGCTGCTTCAGGTCGCTGTCGTAGACCACGGCGATGTTGACGAGGCTCTGGAGGTGGTCCGGCGCGACCTTCTGCGCCTTCTCGAAGTTGGCGATCGCCGCGTCGTACTGGCCGACGGCCCTGAACATGACCCCCTGGTCGGTGAGGACGTCGGGGTTGTTGGGCTTCAGCTCGAGCGCCTTCGCGTAGGCCTCGATCGCCTTCTGGTACTGGTTGGTGTCGAAGAGGTCGTTGCCGAGCGCTATCCAGGCCTGAACGTTCTTCGGATCCTTCGCGATCGCCTGCTGGGCCATCGCGATCCGGCCGATCTTGTCCTCGGCCGCCTGCTGGGGCGGCATCGGGGGCGCGAAGCCGCCGGGAGCCGTGCCGGGCGCCGAGATGGCCGGCGGCGCGGCCACGGGTGAGGTCTGGCGCGAGCCGATGAAGATGCCGGTGAGCAGGCCGGCGGCGAAGATGGCGATGCCGAAAAGCATGTCCTTCGTATTCACGTCGAGTCCTCCAGGGGGTTCGCGACTATAACCCAGGTCGTCGTCGGCGTGTTCCGCCGATCTCTCCTACGCCGCCTCGCCCGCGGGGAGCAGCTCGGCCATCCGGAGCCGCCGCGCGCCAAGCTCGACGTACTCGGGGTTGAGCTCCATTCCGAGGAACCGGCAGCCGGCCTGCACCGCGGCGACGCCGGTCGTGCCCGAGCCCGAGAACGGGTCCACCACCAGGTCGCCGGGGGCGGCGCTCGCGGCGACGACCCGCTCGAGCAGCGAGAGCGGCTTTTGCGTCGGGTGGCGACCGTGGATCTTCTCCTTCGGACCGGGGGTCGGAACGGACCAGACGACCTGCTCTCCGCCCGGCTCCGGCCGATCCGCGATCTGCCAGAGGTCGCGCATCTGCTTGCCGCCGTTGCGCTGCTTCATCTCGCGGTAGTTGAAGCGATGGGCGAGCGGCTTGCCCTTCGACGGGCTCGCCCAGAGCAGGATCTCGGTCGAGTGCGTGAACATGCGGCACGCGAGGTTGGGGGAGGCGTTGGGCTTGTACCAGGTGACGGTGTTGAGCAGGTGGTAGCCCAGCTCCTGCATCGCGAAGCCGATCGAGAAGATGACGTGCTGCGTGCCGGAGACCCAGATCGTCCCCGAGGGCTTGAGCGCCCGGCGGGCTGCGGTGAGCCAAGCGCGCTGGAAGGCGTGGTCGGTCTCCAGGCCGCGCGAGGCGTCCCATCCCCCCTTGTCCACGGCGACGCGCCGGCCCGATTGGCAGGTCGTGCCACCGTTCGACAGGTGGTAGGGCGGGTCCGCGAAGATGAGGTCGACCGACTGGGGCGGGAGCCGCTCCAGCGTGGAGATGCAGTCTGCCTGCACGAGTGCCCAGCTCCGGCCGCTCTCTGCGATGCCGGGCAGGGTGTCCCAGGAGTGAAGATCGAGCCGTCTCGCCATGAGTGGGCATCGTATTTGCGATATCGGATCCGTCCAATTTTCAGCCAGATCCGACGATCCGAGGCCTCGAGTCGGGTGGCGAAGTAGACTCTGGAGGTGCCGTCACCGCTCGACAGCGCCTTCGTCAAGGGCTCCGCCATCGAGGCCGGCTTCCACGAGGTGGGGGTCGCGCGGGCGGAGCCGCTCGACCCAGCCCCGCTCGACAGGATCCTCGCGGCGGGGGCAGAGGCCGACATGGACTGGCTCGCCGCGCAGCGCGCCCAGCGGCTCGACCCTGCGAAGGTCCTCCCGGGCGCCCGTTCGGTCATCGTCGTCGCCCTCTCCCACGCCGTCCCCGAGGGGACCAGCCCCGCAGCGGGCTTCGGCGAGGTGGCACGTTACGCGCGCGGCCGCGACTACCACACGGTGATGAAGCGCCGCCTGGCTGCGCTCTCGACGCGCCTTCGCGAGCGCGACCCGGCGGCGTCGCTCTTCGCATCCTGCGACGTCGCGCCCGTGATGGAGAAGGCCTGGGCGCAGCGGGCCGGCCTCGGCTGGGTCGGAAAGAACGGCTGCTTCATCACCACGCGACACGGGAGCTGGGTGGTGCTCGGCACGATCCTCGTGGACCGCGAGCTCCAGCCGGATTCGCCCTCACTGGAGCGCTGCGGGGGCTGCGCCCTCTGCATCCCGGCCTGTCCCACCGGGGCGATCCCCGAGCCCGGCTTCGTCGACGCGCGTCGCTGCCTCTCCTTCTGGACGATCGAGCGGCGAGGGGCGGTCCCCGGAGAGATCGCGGGGCGGCTTGGGAGCTGGGTCTTCGGCTGCGACGACTGCCAGACCGCCTGTCCCTGGAACCGCCCGAAGGTGGCGACCGCCGAGGTGGACCTGGTGCCGCGGCCGGGGCAGCGGGCGCTCGCCATCCTGGACCTGCTCCGGATGACGGAAGAGGAGTACCGGCGACGGTTCAACGGAACTGCGCTCGCGCGAGCCCGGTACGATGGGTTGGTGCGCAACGCGTGCCTGGTCGCCGCGCAGGGCTGCGGTTCCGCGGAGCTGGCTGCGCTCCAGGCGCTCACTGAGAGCCCCTTTCAGGGCGTGCGCGAGGCCGCGAGGTGGGCGCTGGGTCGTGGCCATTGCCCAACGTCGGCTGGCAGTCGCAGAATCCCGTAGGCGGTGGGGATCCAAGGTGCTCGAGCAGACGCGGCGGCAGGAAATGGAACTCGCGGAGCGTGCGCTGGACTCGTCCGGCACCGCGCCGGCCGGGGCCGAGCTCTCGCCCGCGACGCCGGCCACGTCTCCGGCGCGCAGGCCGCTCATCCTCGTCGCCGAGGACGAGCCGGCGGTCCGGGCGGTCGCCGAGCGCTTCCTCGTCCAGCGCGGCTATCGCGTCGCCGCCGCACCCGATGGCGAGGCGGCGCTCCGGCTCGCGCGGGAGCTGGAGGAGATCGACCTCCTCCTGACCGACGTGGTGATGCCGGGGATGAACGGGCGTCAGCTAGCCGAGGCGCTGGCGGCGGTCCACCCGGAGACGCCCGTCCTCTTCATGACGGG
Source organism: Anaeromyxobacteraceae bacterium (assembly GCA_049696175.1). GTDB lineage: Bacteria > Myxococcota > Myxococcia > Myxococcales > Anaeromyxobacteraceae > DATIVK01. The sequence goes on along the minus strand of JBAVTL010000103.1, from coordinate 3,355 downwards.
TTACACCGACGACACCGCGCTCCGGCTCGGGATCGAGACCAACCAGGTGCGGATCCTCGCCAAGCCCTTCACGCCCGAGGGGCTCGCGACGGCGGTGGAGGAAGCGATGAGCCGCGCTCCCGCGGTCCTGGCTTCGGCCGGCCAGCAGGTCAAGGTCCCGGAATGAACCAGGCGGAGCGGCTCGGCTGCGCGCGCGTGGGCTTCGCGGTCGGACCGGTGCAGCAGCGCGGCTTCCTGCGCGCCTCCGGCCCCGACGCGCGCGACTTCCTGCACAGGATGTCGACGCAGGATCTCAGGCGGCTCCTACCCGGGCAGGCTGCGTACGCCGCGTTCCTCACCCCACGGGGCCACCTGCTCGGCGAGGGGCAGCTCCTCGTGCGGGAGGCGGACGTGGTCATCTCTCTCGAGCCGGCGGCTCTGGAGGGGACACACGCGCACCTCGAGAAACTCGTGATCATGGACGACGTCGTGTTCGACGACCTGTCGGGTGCGTGGTGCGCCCTGCCGGTCTACGGGCCCGACGCGCTGGTCCGGCTCGCGGGGCGCGGAGGGGACGCACCGTGCGTGATGACCCTCCGTCGCGGCGCCGCCTGCGTTGAGCTCTGGCTGCCAGCAGCCGAGGCCGAGCCGCTGCGCGCGGCCCTCGTCGCCGGAGGCGCGGTCGCGCTGACCGACGGGGATCTGGAGGCGCTGCGCGTCCTCGGTGGCATCCCGCGCTACGGCGTGGACATGGACGACACCCGGCTGCCGATGGAGGCGGGGCTGACGCGCGACGCCATCTCCTTCGAGAAGGGGTGCTACGTCGGGCAGGAGACCGTGATGCGGGCGACTGCGCGAGGCCACCTCCAGCGCGGGCTGGTCCAGCTCTCGCTGCCGCCCGGGGCCGCGCGGGGCGCGGCGCTCATGGCGGCGGGGCAGGAGGTTGGGGTCGTGACGAGCGCCGTGGACACGCCCGAGGGGAGGGTGGGGTTGGGCTACGTACGGCGCCCCTTCTGGCCGGAGGAGACGCGCCTCGCCACGGAGTGTGGCGAGGTGGTTGTGCGGCGTCAGCTCGTCTGGGAGCCCGAGGGCTGAGCGGGCTCAGCGAGCCTGGTCGCGGGCGGCCTGAGCGTAGAGCCCGCCGCGCAGCGCGGAGGCGGTCGATCCCGGCTTGCCTACGTCGATCGCGACGGTCGCCGCGGCGCCGTCCTTCAGCTCGATCGGTGCGGGGTCGGTGGCCGATCCGAAGGCGTGGACCTTGTAGGTGCCCGGGCGAAGGCCAGTCATCTTCCAGCGGCCGAAGGAGTCGGTCCTGGTCTCGGCGGCGTCGTTGACCTGCTCCGAGAGCGCCACCACCCGGACGCCCGCCGCGAGCCCGCCCGTGGCGTCGCGGACGACGCCGCTCAGGGACGCGGGCTTGTGGAGCGTCACGACGGGAGGGCTCTGGCGGGTGTTCACCGGCACGAACTCGGGGAGGTAGTCGCGGTGGCGGACGACGAGGAGGAGGACGCCGCGCGGCACGCGGCTCAGCTTGTAGAAGCCGCCGGCGCCGGTCCTGGAGACGTCGGCCAGCCGCTCGGGACGGACGAAGCGGAGCCGCTCGATCTTGGCTGGATCCGCCAGCGAGACGGCCGCGTTGGCCACCGGCATGCCCGTCTTCGCGTCGACGACCTCGCCCAGCAGCTGCTCTCCCTGTCCGAGGACGATCTCCGGGAGGACGAGCTTCTTGCCGGCCGCCCCGTCGATCCCGATGAAGTTGGGCGCGAAGCCAGCGGCGCGGATGACGACGCGGAAGTGCCCCTCGGGCGGGACGAGGACCTTGAAGGCGCCGCCGGCATCTTCGAAGCGCATCCCGTTGACCGTGAACGCCGTCACCGGCGTCCCGTCGCGGCGCGTGACGATGCCGCGGAGCTCGCCGGGCGCGCCCGGGACCGGAAGGAAGTCTCCGGCCGCTAGCGCGGCGATGGGCAGGGCGGCGGCGACGGTGGCGAGAAGCTTTCGGATGGAGCTCATTCCATGACCCTCCTTCGAGGACGATCCCGTGCAAGCCGCGCGCCGTGGTCACGGCCCGGCGGCGTCCCTTCAGGATCCTTCCGCGACCTTGAAGCTGCCGGGATTCGTACGCTTTCACGGCCTTCGCCGCTGTCCCGAGAGCGAGTGACGCATCACGATGGGAGCGGGTCGCAGGGAGCCACGGGTTCGAACCGCTCCAGGCTGGCGGGTTCGACTCGATGTGCCGCACTCGCAGGCGCAGATCCTTCACGAGGCCGCACAGGCCATCTCCCGACCTGCGGCAGTCCAGAAACAGACTCGCGTAGGCCTTCCGCAGCAACTGCGGCGGCAGCGCCCAATCCCATTTCTCCCGCTGGAGGTTCTTGGTTGCCTGGCGTCGCATAGTCCTACTCAGTAGTATACCTGCATGGTAGTGTGGGTCGGTGAAACGGCGGTTCGTCGAGTCTGCTACGTTCAGCGAGGACCGGAGGCAACTCGAGCGGGCGCGCGAGCTATCGCACGACGATCTGGTCGCCCTGGAGCAGAGCATCCTGGCCGACCCCCAAGCAGGCGATCTCGTGCCGGGTACCGGCGGACTCAGGAAGATCCGGCTCGGGCAGCCCAAGGTGGGCCGCGGCAAGCGGGGCGGCGTGCGTGTCTACTACCTGGACCTTCCGCGTCGAGGTGTCACCCACCTGGTCGCGATCTTCGGGAAGCGCCAGAAGTCAGACCTCTCGTCGGCGGAGCGCCGGGTCGTCGCCGCGCTGGTGAAGCAGCTCAAGGAGGAGGCGTCATGAAGCGCAAGTCGGGCAAGAGTTCCGCATTCGCGAAGCTGAAGTCCGGGCTCGAGGACGCGATCGCGTACCACCGCGGCGCGAAGCAGTTGACCGTCCGCGACGTCGAGCTCAAGCCGCCGCCGCCTATGGGGGCGAAGGATGTCCTCGCCGTCCGGACCCAGTTGCGCGTATCGCAGGCCGCGTTCGCGCGGATTCTCAACGTGAGCCCGAGGACGGTCCAGGCGTGGGAGACGAGCGCGAGGCGGCCGTCCGATGCTGCGCTGAAGCTCCTGTCTGTCGCGAAGAAGACCCCTGAGGTTCTTCTGCCGTAGAAGTGCCCTCGACCGACGGGGCGCGGCGCTCGGGTTGAGCGTGGCGCCCCCGCTCTCGCGCGTCAGCCCCCTCGCGTAGCTTCTCTCCGTGCCCCTCCTCTGCCTGGTCCCGACGGCGCTTCGCGCGAGCCGCGTCACGCGCCGGCTCTGCGATGCGCAGGGCGGGGTCCTCTTAGGCAGGCAGGCCATCACCTTCGACTCGCTCGCCGCGGCGCTCGTGGCCGCGTCTGGCGATCGGCGCCCCGTGCTCGGCCCGCTCGGCGAGCGGCTGCTCGC
>JBAVTL010000102.1:0-3940 GCA_049696175.1 Anaeromyxobacteraceae bacterium | reverse complement strand
AGCGCCGTGAAGAGGCAAGGATGCTCCGATCGACGTCACCGGATTATGCCGCGTCCGGAACGCTCACACGCCAGCGCCCCAACGCATTCGCGAGGTGACGCGGCATAATTCGCCGGTCGGCATAATGTGCGGCCCATAATCTCCTCGCGGCGAGGCGCGTCTACGGCGACGAATGGATGGACCAGTTCACTCGAGGAGCGGGCAGCCGGTCGACGTTGCACACGCCCGGACCGTGAGCGCGGAGCCCTCGCCAGATCGCCGGTGGCGGGCCCGTCGGTGCGCAACCCCCGCCCTGACGCCCCTCCCCGTCGATGCTGCTCTTCCTCGCCTCCGTTCGCTGCGGCGAAGGGCGCGACGCATTTCGGGCGCCTGCTCCGGCTCGGAGCGGGGATGTGACGCCGACAGCCCGGTGGGGGAGAGTGGACGGACCCCCAATCAGCCGAGCTTGTCGAGCGCGTCCGCCACCGTCTCGACGCCGACGATCTCGATGCCGCGCGGCACCTCGACGTGGCGCGCGTTGGCGGCGGGGACGTACGCCCGCTCGAACCCGAGCCGCGCCGCCTCTGCGAGCCGGACCTCCAGCTGCGACACGCCCCGCACCTCGCCGGCGAGCCCCACCTCGCCGAGCAGCAGGGTCCGCTGCGGGATGGCGCGGTCGCGGAAGCTCGACGCGAGCGCCGCCACGGTCGCGAGGTCGGCCGCGGGGTCGTCGACCTGGAGCCCGCCCGCCACGTTGACGAACAGATCGCAGGGCAGGATCTCGAGCCCGACCTTCTTCTCCAGCACCGCCGCGAGGAGCGCGACGCGCGCCTGGTCGAAGCCGAGCGCCGTCCGCCGCGGCGTGCCGAAGCCGGCGGAGGCCACGAGCGCCTGCACCTCGACCAGCACGGTGCGCGTGCCGTTCAGGACGGCGGTGACGGCGCTCCCAGGTGCGTCCACCGGCCGCTCGGCCAGGAAGAGGGCCGAGGGGTTGGGCACCTCGGCGAGGCCGCCCGCCTTCATCTCGAAGACGCCGATCTCGCTCGCCGAGCCGAACCGGTTCTTGTGCGCGCGCAGCACGCGGTACGGGTGGGCGCCGCCCCCCTCGAAGTAGAGGACGGTGTCGACCATGTGCTCGAGCACGCGCGGCCCGGCGATGGCGCCGTCCTTCGTGACGTGGCCGACCAGGAAGGTGGGGGTCTCGGAGGTCTTCGCGAAGGCCATGAGCCGCGCCGTCACCTCGCGGATCTGCGAGACGGTGCCGGGCGCGCTCTGCAGCTCGGGCAGGTACTGGGTCTGGATGGAGTCGATCGCGAGGACCGCGGGCTTCAGCGCCTCGGCGTGGTGGAGCACGCGCGTCGCGTCGGTCTCGGCGAGGACGTGGAGGTTCTGGGCCCTCGCCCCGAGCCGGTCGGCCCGCAGCTTCACCTGGCGCGCCGACTCCTCGCCGGAGACGTAGAGGATCGGCCGGTCCGGCGTCGCCAGGGCCAGCCGATCGAGCGCGGCGAGCAGCAGCGTGCTCTTGCCGATGCCGGGGTCGCCGCCGAGCAGCGCGAGGGCGCCCGGCACCACGCCGCCGCCGAGGACGCGATCGAACTCGCCGATCCCGGTGAGGATCCGGTCCTCTGCACGCGCCTCCACCTCGTGCAGCGGCTGCGGCCTGGCGCTGCCCGCGACGCCCCAGCCGCGCGGCGCGCCGGCCTTCGGCTCGGGGAGCGAGACCTCCTCGTGCAGCGTGTTCCACTGCCGGCACGACGGGCACTGGCCGAGCCACTTGGGGCTCGAGTGGCCGCACTCGGTGCAGCTGAAGACCGTCTTCACCTTGGCTGGGGCCCTGGACACCGTGCGTTGTTAGCACGCGGGGCCGACAGCGCCGCGACACAGGGTTCGGTCTGCGATTGTGGCCTTTGTTTCAGGGGGTTGCGAGCCTGAGGTGATCTCGTCAACTTGCGGCGCGACGTGGGTTGACGAGTCGCTCTGGGCTGGTATCTTCCGCCGACCATGTGCGACACCGCCCTGAAGCCCCTCCCGCCCGGCATCGAGCCGATCTCCGTCGAGGAGGCGCGCCGCCTCATCCACCACACCGCCGGCCCCGAGCTGGAGGCGCTGCTCGACCGGGCCGACGCGGTCCGCCGCGCCGTGCACGGCGACGAGGTCGCGCTCTGCGGCATCACCAACGCCAAGAGCGGCCGCTGCGCGGAGAACTGCGGCTTCTGCTCGCAGTCCGCCCACTTCCCCGAGGCCGACGCGCCAGTCTTCCCGCTCATCGCCGCCGGGGAGATGGTCTCCCAGGCGAAGGCGGCCGAGGCGGCCGGCGCGCGCGAGTTCTCCATCGTCACCTCCGGCACGCGGGTCGCGCGGGAGGAGGAGCTCGCCGAGATCGAGGCGGCCGTCCGCGGGATCACGGCCGAGACGGCGCTCGAGCCGTGCGCGTCGCTGGGGCTCATGCACGCGCCGGAGCTGGCGCGGCTGAAGGCGGCGGGGCTGAAGCACTACCACCACAACCTGGAGACGGCCCGGAGCCACTTCGGCAACGTCTGCACCTCCCACACCTACGACCAGCAGCTCGAGACGATCCGTACCGCCAAGGGGCTCGGGTTCAAGCTCTGCTCGGGCGGCATCCTCGGGATGGGCGAGACGCCGGAGCAGCGCGTGGAGTTCGCCGAGACGATCCGCGACCTCGGGATCGACTGCGTGCCGATGAACTTCCTCAACCCGCGCCCCGGGACGCCGATGGAGCACCTCAAGGCGATCACCCCCGGCGAGTGCCTCGCCGCGATCGCCGTCTTCCGCCTCATGATGCCCGCGGCCAGCATCTTCGTGATGGGCGGCCGCGAGGTGAACCTCGGGGACCGGCAGCACCTCATCTTCCGCGCGGGCGCCAACGGCACGATGGTCGGCAACTACCTGACGAGCGCGGGGCGGGCGCCTGACCAGGTGCTCGGCATGGTGGAGGCCCAGGGGCTCAGGCTCCGCGGGCCCGAGGACGGCCGCCCGTGGGCCTTCCACGGTGAGGCGCCCAGCGAGGCCCGCTGGAACGAGCGGGCGCTCGAAGGCGGAGCGCGCTCCGCGAAGCTCCCCGTCGTCCGGTAGCCGGCCGCCGCCGTGACCCGCGCGCTCGACTGGATCGACGGCCAGCTCGCCGACCTCGACGCGAAGGGGCTGCGCCGTGTGCTCGAGCCGATCGGCCCGGCGCAGGGGCCCGTCGTCGAGGTCGGGGGGCGGGCGCTCGTCAACCTCTGCTCCAACGACTACCTCGGCCTCGCCTTCGACGAGCGGCTCCGCAGGGCTGCCGCCGAGGCGGCGCTGCGGGATGGGGCGGGCAGCGGCGCCTCGCGGCTCGTGGCGGGCGACCTGCCGATCCACGGCCAGCTGGAGCGCGCGATCGCCGCCTTCCACGGCACCGAGAGCGCCCTGCTCTTCAACTCCGGCTACCACGCCAACGCCGGGCTGCCGCCCGCCCTCGTCGGCCGCGGCGACGCGGTCTTCGCCGACGTGCTCAACCACGCGTCGATCGTCGACGGCGTGCTCCTCTCCCGCGCCGAGCTCCTACGGTACCGCCACTGCGACGTGCAGGAGCTCTCCGACCTGCTGGCGAGGTCGAAGGCGCGCCGGAAGCTCGTCGTCACCGACGCCGTCTTCTCGATGGACGGCGACGCGGCTCCGCTGCGTGAGATCGCTGCGCTCTGCGAACGCCACGGCGCGATGCTCTACGTGGACGAGGCCCACGCGGTCGGGGTGCTGGGGCCCACCGGCGCGGGGCTCGCCGAGGAGCTTGGCGTGAAGGCGAGCGTGGACGTGGAGATGGGGACGCTCGGGAAGGCGCTCGGCAGCTTCGGCGCGTACGCCGCTGGCGAGCGCCGGCTGCGTGACCTGCTGGTCTCGCGCGCGCGGACGTTCGTCTTCACGACGGCGCTGCCTCCCCCGGTCTGCGCCGCGACGCTGGCGGCGCTGGAGATCG
>JBAVTL010000101.1:0-3476 GCA_049696175.1 Anaeromyxobacteraceae bacterium | reverse complement strand
CCGCCGTGCCGTTCGAGGAGCTGCTCGCGGCGCGGAAGGTCGCGCAGGCCGCGCCCTACTCCCCGAAGCGCTCGTACGCGGTGGACGACGTGATCGATCACCCCATGTTCGGCCTCGGCTTCGTCTCGGTTGTTCGTGACGGCGGCAAGATCGAGGTAACCTTCCGGTCCGACGTGAAGATCCTGGTCCACGGGCGCCCGTGAGCCGTCCTAACCGGAGGTAGCGATGCGGAACATCCCCGCCGCCGTCGTCCTGCTCGCCGCCCTGGCGTGCTCGAAGGGAAAGCCCGCGACCGGCCCCGACGCGCAGGCGGCCGTCACCCCTGTGGAGCCCGCCTTCGTCGTCGCGGTGGTCACCCTCCGCAAGGAACCGGTCGTCGCGGACAGGATCCAGCCTCCCGGCGGAGGGAAGCTCGTCACCAACTACCTGCCCACCACGCTGCAGCGCGGCGAGCGGATCACGGTGCTCGACACCCGCGACGAGTGGGTCCGCGTCCGCACGTCCGACGACAAGGAGGGCTGGCTCCGCGCGTCGTCGACGCTGGACGGCGCGGGGGTCGTGGCGGCGACGATCCTCCAGCCGGCGGACGTCTTCGACAGGCCCGACCTGCTCGCCGCCAACGCGAAGAGGAAGGTCGATCCGGGCACGCTGCTGCTGGTCGTCAAGGCGCGCCCCCCGTTCAGCGAGGTGAACGTCCCGGGCACCCAGAACGCGTGGGTCCTCACCGAGCGGCTCGCGACGGGAGAGCGGGAGGTGGGGGTCGCGAAGCTCATCGGGAAGGCCCGCTGGCTCGTGAAGAGCAACCGGAAGGACGACGCCGCCCGGATCCTGGAGCTCGCCAGGGGTTCCTTCGCGGACGTCCCGCTGGTCCAGATCCTGGAGGCGGAGCTCAACCCGCCGCCGGCCGCCGATCCCTCCCTCACCCCCACCGCGGGAGCGGAGGCACCCTAGGCACCCCGCAGCAGCGCCAGCGCCGCCGCCAGGTCCTCCGGCAGCGGCGCCTTCAGCACCAGCGGCCGGCCGTCCGCCGGGTGGTCGATTCGCAGGGACTCCGCGTGGAGCGGCGTCCGCTCCAGCCAGGTGCTGCCGTCCGCGCGGCGCAACGGCCCCTCCTCGCCGTAGTCGGGATCGATCGCGAGGGGCGTCCCCAGTGACTGGAGGTGCACGCGGATCTGGTGCGTCCGCCCGGTCTCGGGGAGCGCCTCGACCCAGGCGAACGGGCCACCAAGCCCCGGCGCAGCCCATGCCTCCAGCCGGCGGAAGCGGGTCGCCGACGGCTTCGCGGCGGCCTCGCCCGGCCAGGCGGGCCGGACCTTCCCCTTGCGCCCCTTCGCCAGCGCGACGTCCACCCGCACCGCCTCCGGCGGCGTCCCGCGCACCAGCGCCAGGTAGCGCTTCTCCGGCCGCCCCTCGTCGAAGGCCAGGTTGAGCGTCCGGTGGGCAGCTGCGGTCCGGGCGAAGAGCAGGACTCCGCTCGTCCCGCGATCGAGCCGGTGGACCACCCAGAGCCGGCCGTGCGCGCCCTCCAACTCCTCGCGGAGCGAGACCTCCTGCCCCGTGCGCCCTGGGATGACGAGCCGCCCAGGCGGCTTCGCCACCGCGAGCAGCTCCCGATCCGAGTGGAGGACGACGATCCCGGCCATGTGGCGCGGCGCTACAGGATCCGCTTTGCGGGGACGACGGTGAGGGGACCGAACCGCTCCAGCTGGACGGCGAGCTTTCGAGCGGGTCCGACCGCGACGATGAAGCCGTGGTCGAGCGGGAAGTGGCGCCGCGCGACCGCCGTGCAGCCTTCGACGGTGACCTCGCGGATCCGCGGCCGGAACGTCGCGATCTCGTCCTGCGGGAGACCGTGGAGCTCCAGATCCGCGAGCCGCTCCGCGAGCTGGTCGTGCGTCTCCAGCGAGAGCGGGTGCAGCCCGCAGAGGTAGTTCTGCGTGCGCTCGAGCTCCTCAGGGGTCGGACCGCCCTCGCAGAAGCGCCGCGTCTCGTCCAGCGCGACCTGGACGAGCTCGCCGCTGGTCTCGATCTTGGTGAAGCTGGAGATGAAGAACATCCCGCCGACCCGGCTGGAGGCGAAGCGGCTCCTGACGCCGTAGGAGAGCCCGCGGTTGACGCGGATGGCCTCCATCAGCCTCGAGGTGAAGGCGCCACCGAGGATGGCGCTCGCCACCAGGCCGGAGAGGTAGTCGGGGTTGGAGCGCGCGAAGCCGGGGGACGCGATCCGGAGCTGCGCCTGTGTCAGGTCGGGCTTGTCGACCACGAGGACGCTCCGCCCGGGGAAGACCGGCTCGGCGAGCTCCGGCAGCTCCGGCGCCCTGCGGCTCCAGCCACCGAAGCGCGCCTCGACGATCTCCATCACCTCCGCCGTCTTCACCGGCCCAACCACGACGACGATGGCCGAGCTCGTCCCGTAATGGCGCTGGTGGAAGCCGACCAGGTCCGCCCGCTTGATGGCGGCGATGTCGCGCGCCCTCCCCTCGGGCGGGTGGCCGTAGGGGTGGCCGTCATACGCCGCCCCAAGCAGGGCGCGGTCCGCTACAACCCCCGGCTCGTCGAGGTCGTGCTGCAGCGAGGCCAGCTCGCGCCGTCGCAGCCGTCCCAGCTCCGCGGCCGGGAAGGTCGGGGCGCCAGCGACGTCTGCGAGGACGTCGAGGGCTCGCGCCAGGTGCTCGACGGGCGTCGAGAGCCCCATGTAGCTGGCGTCCTCGTCGACGCCGACGCCCAGCTCGGCGCCCATCGACTCCACCAGCTCGTCCATCCGCGTGCCCGTCCGGCGCCGGGTGCCGCGCCGTCCGACCGTCGCGACCAGGTGCGCCAGCCCATAGCGCCCCTTGGGATCGAGCGAAGCGCCGCCCTGAAGGACGAGCCGGACCGCGACGAGCGGGACACCGGGGCGCTCCGCCACGATGACCCGCAGGCCGCACTCGCTGCGGGTCCGCACGATGGGCGGGAGCCGGATCTCACCGCTCATGGCAGCTCCCCGGGCTCGAGCACGACCACGGACCGGCGGTGCGGATCCAGGTACTGGGCGGCCACCCGCTTCACGTCCTTCGGACCTACGGCGGCGTAGTGCTCCAGGGCCCTCCCCGCCTCGCGCCAGTCGCCGACGAGCGCCTCGGCCTGCGCCAGGGCGTGGGCGACGCCGTGGTGGGTCGAGAGCTCGTGGAGGACGGCGCTCCGCAGCAGCGCGCGCGCCCGGGCGAGCTCGCGCGCGGTGACTCCTCGCCGCGCCACCTTCTCGAGCTCCTCGTAGAGGATCCGCTCGACCTTCCGGACGTCGCCACCCGGCGGGAGCTCGACGAAGGCGAAGAAGATCCCGGGATCGATCCGCCATCCCCAGCTGATGGTGACGGAGACCGCCAGCTCCTCCTGCTGCACCAGCCTCCGGCGCAGGCGCGACGCCTCGCCCACGGTCAGGCAGACCTGCAGGACGTCGAGCGCTGAGGCGTCGTCGCTGCGTCCGGGCGGACCGC
>JBAVTL010000100.1:0-2263 GCA_049696175.1 Anaeromyxobacteraceae bacterium | reverse complement strand
GGAGCTCGCGGCGCGCGGCTTCAACGAGACGGAGGAGGCGCGCTTCCGGGGGGAGCGCCGCGATCTCGACGCTGGCTTCGCGGCCGTGGAGGTCCACCTGGCGCGGGGGCCGGAGACCCCGCCGGAGGCGCTGGAGCGCTTCGTCACCGAGGGGAAGCTCGGGGGTGGGCGATGAGCCGGCTCCGCGCCCTCGCGCTCCTGGCCGTCCCCGCGCTCTTCACGCCCGGCTGCGCCCGGCTCCTCCGCGACGTCCCGGGCGGGCAGCTCCTGGGCGAGCGGCTCGACCAGGACGCGAAGGTCGTCGGCGGGAACCTCTTGGGCATGGTCGCGAGCGGCGAGATCACGAAGACCGCCGCCTTCGACATGGAGCAGGAGCACTACCTGGGCAAGACCGTCGCCGCGAGCGTCATCGCGCGGATCGACGGCGCCGCGCTGCCGCCGGAGCACCCGGTCAGCGCCTACCTGCGCGAGGTCGGCACGCTCGTGGCGGTGACGGCGGCCGAAGACCGGGCCGAGGACGACCGCCCCTATCCGCTCAAGGGCTACCGCTTCATCCCCGTGGTCTCCGCCCAGCAGAACGCGGTCGGCTCGCCGGGGGGCTTCGTGGTGGTCACCACGGGGCTGCTGCGCGCGGTCCGCTCCGAGGACGAGCTGGCCGCCATCCTCGCCCACGAGGTGGCGCACGTGCAGCGCGGCCACACCCTGCAGCCGATCGAGGCGGCGCGCCGGCAGGAGCACCTCTCCGAGGGGCTGCTCAAGGGGACCGACTCGGTCGTCCACGCCTTCTTCGGCAAGGCGGTCCAGGCGGGCACCGACTTCGTGCTCGACCGCGGCTTTGGCAAGAAGAACGAGCTCGCTGCCGACGCCTTCGCGGCGAAGATCCTGGACGCGGCCGGCTACGACCCGTCGGCGCTCTCCGGCTACCTCGGCAGGCTCTCCGGCAAGTCGGCCTCCGGCGGGTTCTTCTCCCGCCATCCGCCCGCGGCCGAGCGCGCGAAGGCGCTCTCCGGCGCGGCGTCCCGCCCGGCACCGGCCGTCCGGACGGCCCGCTTCGTGCGGGCGATGGCCGCGCTGCCGTAGATCGCGGGACGTGGAGTTGCGCTAATCTGCGCGCATGGCACTCGGAAAGAAGATCGCGTTCCTCGGCACCGGCAACATGGCAGAGGCGCTCGTGAAGGGGCTCCTCCGCGCGGGCGCGTCGAGCGCCGCTGAGATCGTCTGCGCGGAGCCGCGCGAGGAGCGGCGGCTGGAGATCCAGCAGCGCTACGGCGTCCGCACGGTCGCCTCCAACCGGGAGGCGGTCGCCGGCGCGGAGCTGGTGCTGCTCTCGGTCAAGCCGCAGGTGCTCGACGCCGTCCTCGACGACGTCTCCGCCGAGATCGGCGCGACGAAGCTGGTCGTCTCCATCGCGGCGGGCGTGCCGATCTCCGCCATCGCGAAGCGGCTCCCCGCAGGTGCGCGCATCATCCGCACCATGCCCAACACCCCCGCGCTCGCCGGCGCCGGCGCGGCCGCCCTCTCCGCCGGCCCGCACGCCACGCCGGCCGATCTCGCCCTCGCGAAGCAGATCTTCGAGGCGGTCGGGACCGCCGTGGTCGTGCCCGAGCCGCTGCTCGACGCGGTCACCGGCCTCTCGGGCTCGGGCCCCGCGTTCGTCTACCTCTTCATCGAGGCGCTGGCCGACGGCGGCGTGAAGGCGGGGCTCCCGCGGGCCGAGGCGCTGCAGCTCGCGGCGCAGACCGTCCTCGGCTCGGCGAAGCTGGTCCTCGAGTCGGGGGAGCACCCGGGCCGGCTCAAGGATCAGGTCACGAGCCCGGGCGGCACCACCATCGCCGGCGTCCACGCGCTGGAGAAGGCGGGCTTCCGCGGGGCGGTCATGGACGCCGTCGAGGCCGCCGCGCGCCGCTCCCGCGAGCTGGGCGAGAAGAAGTAGCCGCTCACTCCACCGTCTCGCAGGAGGCCCAGCCGCACGCGGTGCAGGTCGCGCAGCCGCCGCTCCGCGTGACCGGGGCGTCGCACTGCGGGCAGCGCTCCCCGTTGGTGACGGTGCCTCCGCGGAGCACCTGCCGCTCGCGGGAGCCGTCGCGGTAGGCGGTGATCCCCTTGCAGCCCAGCTCGAAGGCGAGGTGGAGGGCGCTCGCCACGGCCTCACGGGTGGCGTCGCGCGCCAGGTTCACGGTCTTGGAGACGCCGTTGTCGGTGTGGGCCTGGAAGGCCGCCTGCATCCGGACGTGCCCCTCGGGCGCGATGTCGTGCGCCGTCG
>JBAVTL010000099.1:0-6518 GCA_049696175.1 Anaeromyxobacteraceae bacterium | reverse complement strand
GGCGGTGGACGACGTCCTCGTCGAGCGCGCGCACGCGAGCCCCGCGTCGGTCCGGGCGATCCGGGCCGCGGGCGCCGACACCGAGGAGACGGTCGTCGCGACCGTCCTGTCCGCGCAGCTCGGCGCGCCGGTCGTGCCGCTCGTCGCCGAGGTGAAGGCGGGGCGGACGACGTGGGGGAAGATCCTCGACGACGCCGGGATCGCGCCCGCCCGGCTCGACGCGCTGGTCCGGGCGATGTTGAGGTGAGGGCGCCAGGCTCCTCCGTGCGCGCTACTTCTTCCCGCGGTTCTTCGCCTGCTCGGCCTGGATCGCGGTGAGCGCGATCGTGAAGACGATGTCCTCGACGAGGCAGCCGCGGGAGAGGTCGTTGACGGGCTTCGCCATGCCCTGGAGCATCGGCCCCATCGCGAGGGCGTTGGCGCTGCGCTGGACGGCCTTGTAGGTCACGTTGCCGGTGTTGAGGTCGGGGAAGATGAAGACGGTGGCCTTCCCGGCGACGGGCGACTTCGGCGCCTTCGAGCGGCCGACGTCGGGCATGAGGGCCGCGTCGTACTGGAGCGGACCGTCGATGGCGAGGTCCGGACGGAGGCTCTTCGCGAGCGCGGTCGCCTTCGCCACCTTCTCGACCTCGGCGCCTGCGCCGGAGACGCCGGTGGAGTAGGAGAGCATCGCGACGCGCGGCGCGATGCCGAAGGCGGCGGCCGAGTCGGCGCTCTGGATCGCGATGTCGGCGAGCTCCTCCACGGTGGGGTTCGGGACGATGGCGCAGTCCCCGAACACCAGCACCTGCTCCGGCAGGCACATGAAGAAGATGGACGACACGAGGTTGCAGCCGGGCGCCGTCTTGATGAGCTGGAGCGCCGGCCGGACCGTGTGCGCGGTCGTGTGGACCGCGCCGGAGACGAGCCCGTCCACCTCGTCGCGCACCATCATCATCGTGCCGAGCATGATGGTGTCGGAGAGCTCCTCGGCAGCCGCCTGGGGGGTCATCCCCTTGTGCTTGCGCAGCTCGACGAGCGGATCGACATACCCGGGCGCGGCCTTCGCGGCGTCGATGATCTCGATCGACGCGGGGAGCTTGACCCCTTGCTTCTCGGCGACGGCGCGGATCTCGTCGGGGTTGCCGAGCAGGACGCAGCGGGCGATGCCCCGCTCCTGGGCGATGGCGGCGGCCTTCACCGTGCGCGGCTCGCTCCCCTCGGGCAGCACGATCCGCTTGTTCAGGGCGCGGGCGGTCTCGACCAGCTTGTGGCGGAACGCAGGCGGCGAGAGGCGCGTCACCCGCGTCGAGCCGGCGAGGGCCTTGGCCCACGCGGGATCGATCTGGTCGGCCACGGTGTTCATGACCCGCTCGATCCGCTCGCCGTCGTCGTCGGCGATCTGGAGGTCCATGTTGGCCACGGCGGTCGCGGTCGGGAAGGTGGTGGTCTCGACGGTGAGGATCGGGAAGCCGGTCGCGAGCGCCCCCTCGCAGAGGGCGAGGGTCTCGTCGCTCGGGACGATGCCGCCGGTGAGCAGGAGGCCGGCGAGCGGCGTCCCGTTCTGGACGGCGAGGGCGACCGCCTCGACGATGTCGCTCCGGTCGCCCGGCGTGATGATGAGCGTCCCCGGCTTGAAGTAGCGGGTCGCGGTCGGGGCGGTGGACGCCGCCAGGGCGATGCTGGTGACGCGCCGCTTCTCGTAGTCGCCCGCGCGCAGCGCCTTGGCGCCGATCGCGTCGGCCACGTCCTTCACGCGCGGCGAGGCGATGGCGCTCGTCGCCGGCAGGACCGCCACCGGCGCCAGCTTCTTCGCCTCTAGCGCAGCCCTGTAGGCGGCGAGGTCGCCGGCGGTGAGCGCCGGGGCGGCGATGCCGGCGTCCACCCAGGTGCTGCGGGCATCACCCGCGTGCCTGGTGAGCCGGTTCAGGATGGCGCCGACGACCCGCCCCTCGGGGAGCGGCGCGTAGCCCGCCGCCGCGATGGCCACGGCGCTGGCCGCGTCGGCCGGCCCGTCGCCCGAAGGTGCCCCGACGAGGACCAACTCGGCGTCGAGCGCCTTGAGCATCAGGTTGTTCATCCGCGTCGCCCAGACCATCCCGGGCTCCGGCTCCATGCCGGCGACGACGAGGACGTCGGCCCCCTTCGCGGCCTCGTTGCAGAGCGCGACCACGCGCTCGAGGAGCGTCTGATCGTCCCCGGCGGCGAGGAGCGCCTCGGCCTCGGCGC
Source organism: Anaeromyxobacteraceae bacterium (assembly GCA_049696175.1). Taxonomy (GTDB): domain Bacteria; phylum Myxococcota; class Myxococcia; order Myxococcales; family Anaeromyxobacteraceae; genus DATIVK01. The sequence continues at coordinate 4,310 of JBAVTL010000099.1, read as the reverse complement.
GGGCGATCGGCGCGGGCGGCGAGAGGCGGGTCCCCTGCTTCACGAGGGCGACGGTGCGGTCGACGCCGCGCGCGGCGACCGGCTTGACGAAGGCGACGCGGGCGCCGAGGCGATCGAGGGCGCGGACTAGGCCGAGGCAGGACGTGGTGAGGCCGACCTGACGGCCAGACGGTGCGACGAGGAGGGTCTGGGGCATGGCGGTCTTCGCTCTGTGTGAGGGCTGGTTGAGGGGGCGGCTACGCCTTGGCCTGCTTCGCGATGATCTCGGCGGTGTCGAGGGCGATCATCAGCTCCTCGTTGGTGGGGATGACGACCGCCTGCGGCCTGGTCTCGACCGTGATCCGGCCGTTGGTCTCCCTGCCGTGGACGAGGTTGGCCGCCGGATCGAGCGTGAACCCGAGGAACTTCAGGTGGTCCACGATCTGGGCGCGCACGAAGGTGGCGTTCTCGCCGATGCCGCCGGTGAAGACGAGCGCGTCCAGTCCTCCGGCCGAGACGACCAGCCCCGCGCAGGCCTTGGCGACCGAGTAGCAGAACTTGTCGATCGCGAGCGCGGCGCGCTTGTGGCCGGCGGTCGCCGCCTCGTGGAGCGTCCGCATGTCGTTCGACAGCCCCGACATCCCGAGGAGCCCCGAGCGCTTGTTGAGGATGTCCATCACCTCGCCCGCCGTCTTCCCCAGCGCGTCCTTCATGTGGGAGATGATCGACGGATCGATGGAGCCGGAGCGGGTCCCCATCACGACCCCTTCGAGCGGCGTCAGCCCCATGGTCGTGTCCACGCTCTTGCCGTTCTTCACGGCGGTGCAGGAGCAGCCGTTGCCGAGGTGGGCGGTGACGAGCGTGTGGTTGTTCGGGTCGAGCCCGAGCCGCTTGACCGCCTGCTCCGACACGTACCGGTGGCTCGTCCCGTGGAAGCCGTAGCGGCGGACCTCGTGCTCGACGAACCACTCGTACGGGACCGCGTAGAGGTAGGCCCGCTCCGGCATCGTCTGGTGGAAGGCGGTGTCGAAGACGGCGACCTGGGGGAGGGCGGGGAAGAGCTCCTTGGCGATGTTGATGCCGAGGAGGTTGGCCGGGTTGTGGAGGGGGCCGAGCGGGATGCACTCGGTGATCTTGTCGACCACCTCCTTGGTGATCGCCATCGACGCGGAGAACTTCGCGCCGCCGTGGACGACGCGGTGGCCGACGCCCACGAGGTCGTCGACGAGCTTGGCCTCCTTGAGGAGATCGACGACGGCGCGGAGCGCGATGTCGTGATCGGCGCGGTGAAGGTCCTTGGACTGCTTCTTCCCGTCGATCTTCCAGTCGAGGGACGCGTGCGCGGAGCCGAGCCGCTGCGCGATCCCCGAGGAGAGCTCCCGGCCGTCCGAGGAGTTGATGACCGCGAACTTCGCCGAGGAGCTGCCACAGTTGAGCACGAGGACGTTCATCTAGATCTCCGGTACTACGATCCACCACGGGGCCGGTGGCCCGTGAAGGGCCTGCGACAGGCCGAGGACTGCATCCTGACTGGGACGAGCTATTGGGACCGTAAGCCTCGGTTAGCGATGGCCTCGGAGCCGGCGATGTTGGCATTTCTGGTGTCCCGTCCGCAAGGGATAAGGCGCTGAATTTGCGCCCCGCGGCCCTCCGTTGCGTGAGGAAACGCCGGCGAGTGCGCCATCGGCAACCCTTGCGCGGCTGGCCCCTTCTTAGGGGGATCCCAGCAGCTCGACCACCAGATCGCGGAAGGCGGTCACCTTCCGTGGGACGTGCTTCGCCGCCGGCGTCACCACGTGGAGGTGACCGACCAGCTGCTCCACGCGCGGGAGGACGCGGACGAGCGTGCCCGCGAGCCGCTCGGGCTCGGCGACGAAGGTGGGGAGCAGCCCGATCCCGGCCCCCGCCCGGATTGCGTCGCGGACGAAGAGCAGGTCGTCACAGAGGATCCGCTCCACGGGCTCCACGCCGACGGCCTCCTTCGGCCCGGTGAGGTGGAGCTTCTGCGGCCCGCCCCGGAAGGCGACCCACTCGTGCGCCGCCAGCTCCGCCCCGCTCCGCGGCGTGCCGCGCCTGGCGAGGTAGACGGGGGACGCGTAGAGCTGCGCGACGATCGGCGCCACCCGCCGCGCGACGAGCGTGGAGTCCTTGAGCGTCGCGCCCACGCGGAGCGCGACGTCGAACCTCTCGGCCACGAGGTCCACGACGCGCCCAGTGAGGTGCAGGTCGACCGTGACGTTGGGGTGACGGGCGGTGAAGCGGGTGACCACCTCGGCGAGCATGAGGACGCCCAGGTCGACCGGCGCGGTCACCCGCAGCCGGCCGGAGGGCTCCTCCTCGCGCTCTGGCAGCTCGCCGAGCGCGGCCCCGACCTGCCGGAGGAGCGGCGTGATCCGATCGTAGAGCGCCGTGCCTGCCGAGGTGAGCGACACCTGGCGAGTCGTGCGGAGGAGGAGCTGGGTCCCGAGCTCCTCCTCGAGCCGGGCGATGCCGCGGCTCACCGACGACTTGGGGAGCCGCAGCTCCTTCGCCGCCGCCGAGAAGCTGGACGTGCGCGCTACCGCCTCGAAGAGCGTCAGGTGGTTGAGGTCCATCGTTCCTCCACGGGAACACAGAAGTGCCCATCCACAGATTGCGCCAACACTGGAACGGCGGCAAGTTCCCTCCACCTAACGAACGGGAGCGAGACGCCCCCAACAAAGGACACCGACCATGGCAACGAACACGTGGGACATCGACACCAGCCACTCGGCCATCCACTTCTGGGTGCGCCACCTCGTCATCTCCAAGGTGCACGGCCGCTTCGCGAAGTGGACGGGCAGGTTGGACTTCGACGAGCAGGACCCGACCCGCTCCAGCGTCGACGTCCGGATCGAGGCCAGCTCCATCGACACGCAGGTCGCCGACCGCGACACGCACCTCAAGTCGGCAGACTTCCTCGACGCGGCCAACCACCCGGAGCTCACCTTCAAGTCGCGGCGCATCGAGAAGAGCGGCGACGCGTACCGCGTCACCGGCGACCTGACGATCCGCGGCACGACCCGCGAGGTGGTGCTCGACGCCGAGTTCGCCGGGCTGGCGAAGGATCCCTGGGGAAACCAGCGGGCGGGCTTCGCCGCGAAGACGGCGCTCGACCGGCGCGACTACGGCCTCACCTGGAACGCCGCGGTCGAGACCGGCGGCGTGCTGGTCGGCGAGAAGGTCGAGATCACGATCGAGCTCGAGGCCGTGAAGCAGGTCGCCGCCGCCACGGTGGCCGCGTAGGCACCCTCCCTCCAGGCAGCCAACCCACCACGAAAGATAGAAGGGTCAACCATCATGAAGCAGCTCATCGCCGCGCTCCTCTCCATCGCCCCCGTCCTCGCCTTCGGGGAGACCGCCACCTGGAACGTGGACGCGTCCCACTCGACGGTCGGCTTCTCCGTCCGCCACCTCGTGATCTCCAACGTGAAGGGTGAGTTCACGAAGTACGCGGGGAAGGTCCTGCTCGACGAGAAGGACGTCGCCCGCTCCAGCGTCGAGGCCTCCATCGACGTGGGCAGCATCGACACCCGGTCCGCCGACCGCGACGGCCACCTCAAGTCGCCGGACTTCTTCGACGTCGCGAAGTTCCCGGCCATCACCTTCAAGTCGACGAAGGTGGCGAAGGCCGGGAAGGACCGCCTCCGCGTCACGGGCGACCTCACGCTCCACGGCGTCACGAAGGCCGTGACGCTCGACGTCCGGGCCAGCCCGGAGGTGAAGGGGCTCTACGGTGAGGCCCGCCGCGCGTACTCGGCGACCGTGAAGCTGGACCGGAAGGACTACGGCCTGGTCTGGAACAAGGTGGTCGAGGCGGGGCCGGCCGTCGGCGACGAGGTGACCATCACCCTCGACCTCGAGGCGGTGAAGGACGCGCCCAAGGCCGCTGCGAAGTAGCCCGGCCCAGAGTCAGCCACGCGCCGGCGCCTCCGTCGGAGGCGCCGGCCGCTCACGCCCTCAGCTTCCTCCAGAGGGTCGTGCGGCCGATCCCCAGCTGCCGCGCCGCCGCGCTCTGGTTGCCGGCGCACTCCCGCAGCACGCGCTCGATGACGGCCCGCTCCCCCTGGTCCCGCGCGCTCCGGAGCGGGGGCTCGCCCGAGGCGGGGAGCCCGGGCTCGTCGAACAGCTCGGGAGCGACCGCGCGCAGGTCGTCCAGGGTCGGCGCCTCGCCGCCGGCGGTCGCGAAGAGGATCGCGGCGCGCTCGATCACGTTCTCCAGCTCCCTGACGTTCCCCGGCCACCGGTGGCGCACCAGGTGGGGGAGCAGGAGCGCGAGCGCCGGCGCCAGCAGGGCGAGGGCGCCGTGGCGG
>JBAVTL010000098.1:0-4849 GCA_049696175.1 Anaeromyxobacteraceae bacterium | reverse complement strand
ATCCTGGGCGCCGCGGTCATCGACGACGTCCTGGGGCTGCTGCTCCTCAGCGTCGTCACGGGCATGGCGACCGCCGCCGCCGCTGGGACCGGGGTCGCGGCCGGCGCGATCCTCCGCACGATCGGCGAGTCGCTCGCCTTCCTGGTCGGCGCGCTCCTGCTCGGGGTCTGGCTCGCGCCGCGCCTCTTCCGCCGCGCGTCGCGCCTGAAGGGGACCGGCGTCCTGCTGGCGCTCGGGCTCTCCGCCTGCTTCGTCCTCTCCTGGGCCGCGGACGCCGTCGGCCTCGCCGCCATCGTGGGCGCGTTCGCCGCCGGCCTCGTCCTCGAGGAGCTCCACTACCGGGAGTTCACCGACCGCGGCGAGCACGGGCTCGAGGAGCTGGTCGCGCCGATCGTCGGCTTCCTCTCCCCGGTCTTCTTCGTGGTGATGGGGATGCGGACCGAGCTCCGCTCCTTCGCGCAGCCCGGCGCGATCGGGCTCGCGGCGGCCCTCACGGTCGCGGCGATCCTGGGCAAGCAGGCCTGCGCAGTGGGCGTGCTCGGGCGCGGCACCGACCGGCTCACCGTGGCGCTGGGGATGATCCCGCGAGGCGAGGTCGGCCTCATCTTCGCCAGCATCGGCCAGCAGCTGATCGTGGGCGACGCGCCTGTGGTCCCGGCCGACGTCTTCGCGGCCCTGGTGACGATGGTGATCGTCACGACCCTGGTGACGCCGCCGCTGCTGGCGTGGCGCATCCGGAGGCGCGCCGCCGCGGCGTCTCTCTCTCCCTGATCCCCTGGCTCAGTCCGCCTTCGTCTTCCAGAGGTGGTCGTCGAGCAGCTCCGGCCCGAAGAGCAGCGGCGCGTAGAAGAACAGGTCGAGCAGGACGATCACGAGGAGCTTGTGCCCAGTGCCGAGGCTCGTCCCGAGGACCGTGGCGAGCGCCACGACGGCCCCGCCGGCGAGCGCAGCGACGAGCGCCTCGACCTTGCGCGCCTCGGCCACGGCCGCGGCCGCGAAGGCGAAGAGGACCACCGAGAGCTGGTCCGACAGCGAGCCGCCCGCCACGATGGCCGCCACGCCCGCCACCCCGGCGAGCCTGAGGTACCGGCCGGCGCCGTCTCCCGCGACCACCCGCACGAGCACCGCGAGGAACGCGAACAGGAACAGGCGGAGCACCTCCCCGTCCTTGAACCCGAACCCGGAGCGGAAGGCCTCGCCGCCGCCGGTCTCCGCGAGGATCGTCTTCCCCAGCGAGTAGCCGACGACCCACCAGAGGGCGCCCACCGCGACGACGAGGATGACTGCGCCCACCAGCAACCGCAGGGTCTTCGAGAGCTTCATTGGGTTCCTCCCGTGGACCGCGGACGATACCAGACGCCCGGTGCGGGCCAACGGACTTGTTTCACTTTACGCCCGGCGGCGCGCTACACTGTCGTTCCTACCCACCTGCAGGAGCGCCCTCAAGACATGGTCCGATACGTCTCCGCCGAGCAGGCCGTCAGCGTCATCAAGTCTGGCGACCGAGTCTTCGTCCAGAGCGTGGCAGCCGCGCCGCGGCGACTCATCGAGGCGATGACCGCGCGGGCTCCCGAGCTCTCGGTGGTCGAGATCGTGTCCCTCCACACCGAGGGTGAGGCGCCCTACGCCGCGCCGGGGCTGGAGCGCAGCTTCCGCGTCAACGCGCTCTTCGTGGGCGCCAACACGCGCCAGGCCGTCGAGGAGGGCCGGGCGGACTACGTCCCGGTCTTCCTCTCCGAGGTCCCGTCCCTCTTCCGGACCGGGCTGCTGCCGATCGACGTCGCGCTCATCCACGTCTCGCCTCCGGACAAGCACGGGTACTGCTCGCTCGGCGTCTCGGTCGACGTGACCCACGCCGCGGTGGAGGTGGCGGGCACGGTCATAGCGCAGGTGAACCCGCGCATGCCGCGGACCCACGGCGACGCGCTGATCCACGTCGAGCAGATCGACCAGCTCGTCGAGGTCGACGACCCGATCTACGAGATCCAGCCCAAGGCGCTCACCGACGTCGAGCAGGCGATCGGGCGCCACATCGCGGATCTCGTCGACGACGGCTCCACGCTGCAGTTCGGGATCGGCGCGATCCCGCAGGCCGCCCTCGCCGCCCTCTCCGACCACCATCGGCTCGGCATCCACACCGAGCTGCTCACCGACGGCGTGGTCGACCTCGTCGAGAAGGGAGTCGTCACCGGCGAGATGAAGCGGCTCAACCCGGGCAAGATCGTCGCCGGCTTCGCCTTCGGCTCGCGCAGGCTCTACGACTTCCTCGACGACAACCCGGCGGTCGCGATGCTCGACCTCGGCTACGTCAACGACCCGGCCTACATCAAGCTGAACCCGAAGGTCTGCGCGATCAACGGCGCGCTGGAGGTCGATCTCACCGGCCAGGTCTGCGCCGACTCGATCGGCGATCGGCAGTACTCCGGGGTCGGCGGCCAGATGGACTTCATCCGCGGCGCCGCGCTCTCCGACGGCGGGAAGCCCATCATCGCCCTCCCGTCGTGCACCTCCGCGGGGGACTCCAGGGTCGTCTCGTACCTCAAGCCCGGCGCGGGCGTCGTCACGACGCGCGCCCACATCCACTTCGTCGTCACCGAGTTCGGGATCGCCGATCTCTTCGGCAAGAACCTGCGCCAGCGCGCGGCGGCGCTCATCGCCATCGCCCACCCGAAGCACCGCGACGCGCTCGCCGCCGACGCCCGCAGGCGCTTCGGCAGCTGGTGACGCGGACGCGGGACGAGGACGGCCGGCCGCCGACTACGCGGCCTGGCCTTCGAGCCCCGCCATGGACGGGATCGCGATCCGGGCCGCGGTCGCCTCGGCCTCGCCGCTGACCCGGACGATCCGGTGGCAGGTCGGGTCGGCGAGCACCTTCTTCACCAGCGCCTGGTTCATCGCGTGGCCGCTCTTCACCGCGGTCAGGGCGCCGATCACTGGGAGGCCGAGGAGCGCGAGGTCGCCCACCGCGTCGAGCACCTTGTGACGCACGAACTCGTCGGCGTACCGGAGCCCCTCCGGGTTGACGATCGAGAAGTCGTCCACCACCACGGCGTTCTCCAGGCTCCCGCCCTTCGCGAGCCCCATCGCCTGCATCTTCTCGATGTCGCGCCGGAAGCAGAAGGTCCGGGCGCGTGAGATCTCCCGCTCGAAGGTCCGGTCGTTCACCACGAGGTCGATCGACTGGTTCGTGATGAGCGGGTGGTTGAAGTCCGCGGTGAAGGAGACGCGGAAGGAGTCGGCCGGCTCGAGGCGAGCCAGCTTGTCGCCGTCGCGGACCTCGACCGCCCGGTCGATGACGACGAAGCGGCGGCCGGTGCGCTGCACCTGGACGCCCGCCTCCCTGATCATGCAGATGAAGGGCGCGGCCGAGCCATCGAGGACCGGCATCTCGGGGCCGTCCACCTCGACGCGGCAGTTGTCGATCCCCATCCCCACGAGCGCGGCCATCACGTGCTCGACGGTCGAGACGCGGGCGGCGCCGACGCCGACGGTGGTGTTGAGCCTGGTGTCGACGACGTTCCCGTTGGTCGCTGGGATCTCGACGCCGAGGTCCATGCGGACGAACGCGACGCCCGCGTCCGCCGGCGCCGGGGCGAGCGTCAACGTCACCGGGTGGCCGGAGTGGAGGCCGATCCCAGTGGCCGTGACGCGCTTCGCAACCGTTCTCTGATTCCAGTAAGCCATGTCGAGCGGCCACATTAGCAAGTGGCGTGCCGCCGCTGCGGCTCTGGGACGAGGTTGACCAGTCGCGAGCTCGACCGGCAACTGCCCTTATTGTCTAGGCATTTGTCGCCTTCCCTCGCGATATCGATTCGGGGCGTGCGCGACGACCGTTGAGCGTCGGCCGCCGCCGCCGGATCACCATGACATTCTTGTCATGTAGCCCCAGAGGTCTGACGCAGTGTTCCAGATCACACTCCCAAGGATCAGCCCCGGCGTCGCGCGTCCTTGGGACGGTGGTAATAACACCGGGTGCTCCCGCTTCACGACGACCTGCCGACGCGGCGGGTTCCCGTCATCACGGTGATCCTCGTCGCGATGAACGTGGCCGCCTTCGCGTGGCAGGTCTTCGGCGCCGGGATGGAGCGGTCGATCCTCGAGGGCGGCGTCATCCCGTACGAGATCCTCACCTTCCAGGACCCCTGGCCGCGCGCCCTCGTCCCTCCACCCTTCACCATCCTGACCGCCATGTTCCTCCACGGCGGCCTCGGCCACCTCGGGAGCAACCTCCTCTTCCTCTGGATCTTCGGGAACAACGTCGAGGACGTCATGGGCCGGCTGCGCTTCACCGGCTTCTTCCTCGCCTGCGGCGTCGCGGCGGCGCTGGCCCAGGTCCTCGCGAGCGCTGCGTCCGGCAACGTGGAGGCGCCGATGGTGGGCGCGAGCGGCGCGATCGCAGGCGTGCTGGCTGCCTACCTCAGGCTGTTCCCCGGCGCGCGCGTCCTGACGCTCGCGTTCGTCTTCCTGGTCTGGCTCCCGGCGTGGCTAGTCCTGGGGCTCTGGATCCTGACGCAGATCCTCTCGGTCCTCTCGGGTGGCGCCCCAGGCGTCGCGCTCTTCGCACACATCGGCGGCTTCGCCACGGGTTGGGTCCTGGTGGAGCGCTTCCTCCCTCGCGGCCGGCTGCGGCGCGATTCCATCGTCCCTCCGCAGCCTTGACAGGGGGCGGGACCGGCGGTCGAATCGAAGAAACCCGTGCGCGTTCGCGCCGGGAGGGGGTGTTCGCGTGAGGTTCGGTAACGTCTCAGTCTCCATGCTCGCCGTCGCAAGCGTCCTCGGCTGCGCCTCCGCGCCGAAGGCGAGGGTGGTCGAGCAGGCGCCGCTCGGCGTGCCTGCCGCTCCCGCGCAG
>JBAVTL010000097.1:0-4743 GCA_049696175.1 Anaeromyxobacteraceae bacterium | reverse complement strand
GCGCTGGAGCGCGCGAGCGCGCAGCTCGACGCGGTCCCGGCCGCGGCGACCGCCGCGTGCTTCTGGCTCTACTCGTCGGGCTCCACGGGCCGGCCCAAGGGGACCGTCCACCGCCACCGCGACATGGTGGCGACCAGCGTGCACTACGGCGTGGACGTGCTGGGGATCCGGGAGGACGACGTCTGCTTCTCGGCGGCGAAGCTCTTCTTCGCGTACGGGCTCGGAAACGCGATGACCTTCCCGCTCTGGGTGGGCGCCACCGCCGCGCTCCTGGAGCCGAAGCCAACCCCGCAGCTCGCCTTCGAGGCCATCGAGCGCTTCCGCGCGACCCTCTACTTCGGCGTGCCGACGCTCTACGCCGCGCAGCTCCAGGCGCTCGAGACCGCGCGCCCCGACCTCTCGTCGGTGCGGCTGTGCGCCTCGGCGGGAGAGGCGCTGCCGGAGCACCTCTTCCGGCGCTGGAAGGAGCGGACCGGGACGACGATCCTCGACGGGATCGGCTCGACGGAGGCGCTGCACATCTACATCTCGAACCGCGCCGACGACGTGCGCCCCGGGACGAGCGGCAAGGTCGTGCCCGGGTACGAGGCGCGCGTGGTCAACGACGACGGCGAGGTGCCGCCGGACGAGCCGGGCCGGCTCCAGGTCAAGGGGCCGTCCACCGCCGCCTACTACTGGAACAACCCCCAGAAGACCGCGGCGACGATGCTCGGGGGCGACTGGCTGGAGACCGGGGACATGTACGTCCGGGACGCGGAGGGATACTTCCACTACTGCGGGCGCGGCGACGACATGCTCAAGGTCGGCGGGATCTGGTGCTCTCCGATCGAGATCGAGAGCGCGCTCGTGAGCCATCCGAAGGTCCTCGAGGTGGCCGTGGTCGGCGCGCCCGACGCGAGCGGCCTCTCCAAGCCCGAGGCATGGGTCGTCCTCCGCGAAGGGCAGGCCGGGAGCGACGCGCTCGCGAGCGAGCTGATGCAGCACTGCAAGAACCAGCTCGCGGCCTACAAGTTCCCCCGCCGGATCCACTTCGTGGACGAGCTCCCCAAGACGGCCACCGGCAAGATCCAGCGCTTCCGCCTCCGCCAGCTGGCAGAGGCGCCGGCCGCGGCCTCCGGCGGCGCGCGATGACCGGAGGCCCCGCCACCCAGCGGCGCGACCTGCCGGAGCTCGGCGGCGCGGTGGAGGTCGCGCGCGGTGTCCTCTGGCTCCGGATGCCGCTCCCGTACGCGCTCGATCACGTGAACCTCTACCTGCTCGACGACGGGGCAGGGTGGACGCTGGTGGACACGGGGCACGGCGACGACGTCACGCGCCGGGCCTGGGAGGTGCTCGACGCGAACGTCCTCGGCGGCAGGCCGATCACGCGCGTGATCTGCACCCACCACCACCCCGACCACTTCGGCCTCGCGGGGTGGCTGGTGGAGCGCTGGGGCGCCGAGCTCTGGTGCACGCGCGCCGAGTGGCAGGCGACGCGCACGAAGACGCTCCGGTCGCGCGACGAGACGCGCGCGCTCTGGCGGTGGTTCTACCAGCGTGCCGGGGTCCCCCCCGCCGAGCTGCCGCCAGTCGTGGACTGCAGCCGCTCCTATCCCGACCACGTCTCGCCCGTGCCGGCGAGCTTCCACCGGGTGCAGGCGGGGGACGAGCTCACGGTGGGAGGGCGGCGCTGGCGTGCGATCGTGGGCCGAGGCCACGCGCGCGAGCACCTCTGCCTCCACGCGCCGGAGGACGGCCTGTTCCTGTCGGGCGACCAGGTCCTCCAGCACATCACGCCCAACGTGAGCCTCTGGCCGGACGACCCGGACGACGATCCGCTCGCCGACTACGTCGCGTCGCTCCAGGCGCTGAGGACGATCCCGGCCGAGACGCTCGCGCTCCCCTCGCACGGTCGCCCGTTCACCGGCCTGGCCCGGCGCTGCGCCGCGCTCGAGGCGCACCACCAGGAGCGGCTCGACGCGGTGGTCGCCGCGCTCGCGCGCCCTGGGACCGCGTTCGACGTGACGCGGGCGCTCTTCAGGTCCGGGCTCGACGCGCACCAGACCACCTTCGCCATCGGCGAGTCGATCGCCCACCTCAGCCGGCTCGCCTCCCTCGGCCTCGTCGAGCGGACGCGCACCCCGAGCCTGCCCGACAGCTACGCCCGCGTCGGGCGCTGACGCAGCACCAACCCAGCGAAGGAGCAGAGCATGGAGAAGGCGACCGCAACGCCGCTGCACCCCGTGACCCAGGCCCCGGAGCACCAGCCGTCCCCCCGAATCGGAAACCCGAGCATCTTCGCCCTCTGCGCGTTCGGCTACTCCCTCCTGATGCTCGGGGTGGAGCTGACCTTCGCGCACGACGCCGCCGGCGCCGCCGTCTACGCGGTCCTCTTCGCCGGGGCGCTAGAGTTCATCGCGGGCATGTGGCTGATCGCCAAGGGCGAGAGCTACCTCGCCAGCATCGTCACGGTCTTCGGCGGGTGGCTGCTCGGCTACTACATGCTCCTGACGCAGGGGCGCGGGCTCGGGCTCTTCAACGCGACCGGCGCGGCCGCGTACGTGCTCTCCCTCCTCGTGCCCATCGCCATCCTGGCCATCCCAGCGTTCAAGTGGCGGAAGGGCGTGCTCTCGGCGGCCTTCGTCTCGCTCTTCCTGCTCGTCCTGGCCCTGGGGCTCTCGGCGGCGCTCGGGAGCGGCCCCCTTAAGCTCGCCGCCGGGCTGCTCTCCTTCGCCTCCATGTTCTTCATCTTCTGGCTGGCGGTCCGCAACGTGATGGAGCTGCTGCACGCCCACTGACCGCGGCGTCGGACGGGGACCGGGCCGCGCGGCGCGGCCCGGCCCGGCCCGGCCCGGTCACGCCGAACCGCCCTGCAGCGGGCAGGAGATGCGCACGATCCCTTCGTCGTCGGACTCGGCGATGGTGAAGCCCGGGAACTGCCTGGTGAGCGCGAGCATCGAGTCGTTGGCGGAGAGGACGTCGCCGGCCAGCTCCCGGGTCCCGCGGGCTCGGCAGTAGTCGAGCGCCTTTCGCAGGAGGTGCGTGCCGAGCCCGCGCCGCTTCAGGTCGGACCGGACGACGATCGACAGCTCCGCCGTGTCGTTGTCGGCGTCCGCGACGGTGCGGACGACCCCGATCGTCTCGGTGCCGCCGTCCGCCGCGCGCCGCGTCGCGACGAAGGCCATCTCGCGGTCGTAGTCCACCTGCGTGAGCCGGGCCAGCTGCGAGCGCGGCATCGCGCGGACGTAGTGGAAGAACCGGAAGTGGCTGTCCTCGGGCGAGAGCCGGGAGATGAAGTCGCTGTGGGCCGGCTCGTCCTCGGGACGCACGGGGCGCAGCGTCACCTCGCCGCCGTCCCGTAGCTTCACGATCTCCTCCATCCCCTCGGGGTAGGGGCGGATCGCGAGCCGGTCGGCGCCGGTCCCCGTGGCGCGGGCGATGGCCATGAAGCCGCCCACGGCGAGGACGCCGCGCTCGTCGGCCAGGAGGGGGTTGAGGTCGATCTCGACGAGCTCCGGCAGATCGGCCACGAGCTGGGACACCTTCATGAGCGTCAGGCAGATCGCGTCGAGGTTGGCGGCCGGCTTGTTCGGGCCCGCCTCCAGCAGCGCCGCGACCCGCGTCCGCGCGACCAGCTCGCGCGCGAGGGCGAGGTTCAGCGGCGGCAACCCCACCGCGACGTCGCGGACGAGCTCCGTGTCGCGCCCCTCGCCGAACAGGATGACGGGGCCGAAGAGCGGGTCCACGGCGGCGCCGATGAACAGCTCCCGTGCGTATCGCCGCGGGGGGACGCGCTGCACGCTGAACCCGGTGATCTGCGCGTCCGGGCGCCACTCGGTCACGCGGGCGACCATGCTGCGCGCGGCCTCCTCGACGGCCTCCGCGCTCTCGAGGGTGCGGGCGATCCCTCCCACCTCGCGCTTGCGCCGGATCTGAGGCGAGCGGATCGCGATGTCCACGGGGAACCCCAGCGTGCGCGCGACGCGCCCCGCCTCCTCCGGCGTCTCGACGACCTGGAGCTCCCCGACGGGGATGCCGTAGGCGGCGAGGACGCCCGCCGTCTCGGCGACCCGGAGGAAGTCGCGCCCCTCGTCGAGGGCCGCCTGGACGAGGGCCCGCGCTGCCGCCCGATCGACGCGGAACTCCGACGGCACCGACGGCGGGATCTGGATGAGGGCCTCGAAGCTCCGCCGCTGGGCGACGACGGTGCGGAAGGCGCGGGCGGCCTCGGCGGGCGTGTCGAAGAGCGGAACGCCGGCGTCCACCAGCACGCTGCGGGCGGCGCTCACGCCCTCGCCCGCGCCGAACGACGCCAGGACGTTCCCGCCCTGCGCCGCGATGGCGCGGACGACCTCGCGGGCGACCTCGACGCTGCTGGCGAGCGTGCTAGGCGTGTGGATCGCGAGGACGGCGTCGAACTCCTTGCTGGAGAGGAGGACCTCGAGGACGGCCGCGTAGCGCTGCGGGGGGGCGTCCACGAGGATGTCGATCGGGTTGCGCCCCTCCCAGCCAGCCGGCATCAGCGGCCGGAGGCGGGAGACGACCGCGGGGGAGAGCGGCGGCACCGGCAGCCCTCCGGCGTCGAGCTCGTCGGCCACGATCAGCCCGACGCCGCCGCCGTTGCTGACGACCGCGAGCCGCTCCCCGGAGAGCGGGCGGGCGTGGGCGAGCGTCTGGACGGCGTCGAAGAGCTCGCCGATGTCGCGGACCCGCACGATGCCGGCGCGCCGGAGGGCGGCGTCGAAGACGTCGTCGGGCTCGACC
>JBAVTL010000096.1:0-12315 GCA_049696175.1 Anaeromyxobacteraceae bacterium | reverse complement strand
CGCCCGGATCGCCGATCGCGAGGGCGCGCTGGAGCTGCTCGCGGCGAGGATCGCGGGGGCGCCCGGCGACGCGGCGCTCCGCTTCCTCCAGGGGCGCGTCCTCCACGCTGGCGGCCGCAACGGGGAGGCGCTGGCAGCCCTCCGCGCCGCACTGGAGCTGGACGAGCATGGCGAGGTGACCGTCGCGATGCGCGACCTGCTCCGCTCCGCCGACGCGCCCGGCCCGGACGACGTGGTCGCGCGCCACGACCTTCTGGTTATGGCGCTCATGAAGAAGGCGCACGGTCCGCGCTGCGCGCGCTGCGGCGCTGAGACCGCTCAGCGTCAGTGGCGCTGCCTGCGCTGCGGCGCGTGGGATCCGCATCGGTAGCAGGGGGACGGCGTCCCCCCTCTGCGAGCGGAGCTCGCAGAGCCCCTCACTACCCCTTGTGAAGGATCGTGCCGTAGCTGCCGACGGTCCAGTAGCCGGCAAGGCTGCGCCAAAGACCGTGGAGGTTGTAGGCAGTGCCGCTCGCGTAGGTCGTCCATGCGAGACCGTTCCAGCTCAGGACGGTGCCGGCACCGCCAGCGATCAGGACGCTCGACGGGCCAAGGCTGACGACGGCGCTGAGAGGTGCAGCCGCGGGAGGCGAGACGTTCGTCCAGTTGGACCCGTCCCAGTGGAACACGACGCCATTCCAGGTCGAGACGTCATGCCCGACGACCCACACGTCGCTCACGCTGCTGCCCGAGATGGCCGTCAGCCAGAAGTTCGCTCCCAGTGAGGTGTTCGACCAGGTGGCTCCGTCGAAGTGGGCGACGGTCCCGAAGTCGCCGACAGCCCAGAGATGACTCCAGTCGGTGCCCCATATCCCCGTCAGGCGGTTGGCGGTGCCGCTCGGGCTCGCCGACCATCCAGCGCCGTTCCAGGAGAGGATCGAGCCGGCATCTCCCACCGCCCACGTGCCGCTCGAGCCGATACCCCAGGTCGCTCCCCAGACCGCGTTGAGCGAATTCGTGGTGCCGCTTGGAACGTTCGACCAGCTGATTCCGTCCCAGTGCAGGGTGGTCCCCAGGGCACCGACCGCCCAGACGTCCCCCGCTGCGATACCACAGACGCCGTGGAGCGGGCTCGCCGTGCCGCTCGCCGAGGTGGACCAGGAGTATCCGCCCCAGTGCAGGATCAGACCGCCCTCGCCGACGGTCCAGGCGTCGGTGTCGCTGCTCCCCCAGATGCCGGCGAGCCAGTTGGAGGCGCCACTCGTGAAGCTAGACCACCTCGCGCCGTCCCAGTGCAGGATGGTGCCTGCCTCGCCTACCGCCCAGACGTCGGAGCTCGCGGCTCCTCCCACGGAGAAGAGGGCAAACGAGCTTCCGCTGAAGGCGCTCGCCCAGGCAGACCCGTTCCAATGCAGGACCGCGCCGTCGGTGGAGACGGCCCAGACGTCGTTCCCGCCACTTCCCCAGACGCCGCTCAAGCTGCTCGTCGAGTTGGTCGTGGACCCGGACCAACTCTGGCCATCCCAGTGCAGGGCGGTTCCGGCGGCGCCGACCGTCCAGACGTCATTCGTCCCACTCCCCCAGACGCTGGTGAGGCCCGCCGTGGTGCCGCTCGTCTTGGAGGCCCAGCTCGTCCCATCCCAATGCAGCAGGGTGCCGGAGGCACCCGCGGCCCAGACGTCATTCGTCCCACTTCCCCAGACGCTGGTCAGGGTCTCCGTGGTGCCGCTCGTGAAGGACGCCCAGTTCGTTCCATCCCAGTGAACGATGGTGCCCGAGTCGCCGACCGCCCAAACGTCGGTGGCGGCGGATCCCCAGATGCCGAAGAGCCACGACGTCGTGCCGCTAGAAGCGGGCGTAAGGCCGGCGGCGGAGCCGTGCACGATGGTGCCCGCCTGTCCCACGGCCCAGAGTTCGCCGAGGCTGGTTCCCCAGATTCCGTTGAGTTGATTGCTGGTGCCGCTCGACACCCGCGACCAGGCGGAGGCGCTCCTATGAAGGAGGGTGCCGGCCTGACCTATGGCCCAGAGACCAGCGCTGTTCTTCCAGGCGCCGAAGAGGTGGTTCCCCTGAGGTAGTCGATTCTGCCAGCACCAACTGCCCTCGCTGCACACAGAGTACGACGACGAAGACGAGCTGGCCTGGAACGTCGGCAGCGTCACGGAGGCGCCGCTGATCGTCACTGCGACGGACGCTGGAACGAACGTGTAGCCGGCTTTGGTGGGGGTGACGACGTAGTTGCCGTTGACGAGCCCCGAGAAGGTGAACGCCCCTCCGCTGCGAGTCTGGCTCGCAGCGCCGCTCAACTGAACGGCGCTGCTCGTGCCCGAGACGCTGCCCTGGATCTGGAAGGTCGCGCCGCTCGGCGTGGCCGCGAAGTCCTGTCCGGTGAGGTCACCGCCCGTCACTACCACCGTGCGGCTGGCCGGGCTGAAGGTGTAGGCGGACTTCGACGGCGTGATCGTGTACGTCCCATCGGCCAGCGATCCGAACGAGTAGAGGCCGTTGGTGTCCGCCGTCACGGTGGCTGTCACTGGACCGCCGAGGGCGAGCGTCACGCCGGACGCGCCGGTGACCGCTCCGGAGATCCCATGCGTGGCAGCAGGGCCGCCGCCGTTGCTCGACGGGCACGCGGTGAGAGCCAGCGCTCCCAACCAGGCAACCAGCGCGAAGATCCTCTTCGAAGACGGATGCATGAGATCCCCTCCACCCGGTCCAGCGATCGAGCCGGGCCCGAGCATGCCGGGCGTCCTGCTGCGAACGTCAAGGCGGTACCGACGTTTCGTGAATGCGACGATTAGTCAACTAGCACGTTCCGGGCCCTACGATCGAGCCCGCGTGTCCAGGGGCGTAGGTGGGTGCGTGTGCTCCGCTGGTCGCCGCGCGTGAAGCGCAGCCCTGACACGGCGCGTCGTAGACACGGTCAGTGTAACGATTTCCGCCGGAGTTCAGCCCCCACGTTTGACAGACGGCGAAGTGCCCGTCAGTGATACCCAACCACGCAGCACGACGACAGCATCGGGAGCTGATCTCGAAGGGGGGCGCATGCGCCGAGACTCGATCCAATGGCTCATCGCCGCGGCGGTGGCTGGGATCTCCTGCGGGAGCGGTTCCTCCTCCTCTGCCTCCTCCGCGTCTCCGCCGTACGTGCTTCAGGCCGCCGGCGGCACATACAACGACGGGTCGGGGAGGGTCGGCCTCTCAGTCCTGGCGACGCTCCGCGACGCGGGAGGGGCGGGGCCGCAGGCCGCGTGGTTCGGCACGCTCTCTGGCGGCACCGGCGTCCCGTCCACCGTCCAGTACGACGCTCCAGGATCTGCCTCCTGGTCCGCGCTGCTATGGCCCGACGTCGTGCCTTCGCCAGGGAGCTACGACGTGACGCTTGCCCCTGCGAACGGGTCGGGGACGGGTGGGTCCTTCTCTCTCGCTGACGGGAGCACGTTGGAGGTCCCCCGGATCTCGCTCTCCGCGGATGGGACGACGCTGAGCTGGGCCGCAGTCGCGGGAGCCGCCACCTACGAATGTCTGGTCTACTCGGGAGGAGCGCTCCAGAAGTCGGCGCTCGGCCCCGGTATGACCTGCGCGGTCGGTGATCTTCCGCAAGGGAGCTACGAGGCGGCGGTGCGGGCCTACTCGACGGACCCCGCGGCGCTCGCAGCGACCAACTCACAGGTGCCGTTGCTCCCGGCGCGTTTCGACGTATCTGAGAGTTACCTCGCCTTCTCGCGCGCTGCGGGGGGCACCCCCTCGTTCACGGCGCTCGCCGCGGGTGGCGCCATCGACTACTCGGGGCTGACGCCGGGGCTTGCCTTCTGGCTCGCGATCGCGCAGTCCGACGGGTCCGCCTCCACGGTCTCCTGGGCCGTGCAGATCATCGGGCCGGGCCTGCCGGTGTCGGCCCCCCTGTCGACGACCTACGGGGCCTACCTGCTCCGGCAGCTGTTCTGGTCGTACGACGTCCCCGCCACGCCGGGGACCTACTCCTTCATCGCGACGTCAGGCTCGGAGACGCTCGCGGGCTCCTTCACGTTGGGCACGCCAGCCTCGCTCGCAATCCCGGGGAGCGTTACCGCGAGCGGGGGGACCAAGGGCTCCGCGACCGTGAGTTGGTCCGCCGTGACGGGAGCGCGAAGTTACCTCGTGAGCGCGTGGGATCACCTCACGGGCATCTACGTCGCCAGCCAGTGGCTGAACGGCTCGACCGCGACCTTCCCGCAAGGCACGTTCGTCCCCGGCTCGACCTACGACGTCTACGTCGATGCAACCGACGCGGACATGATCGGGGGCGCGGTCCCGACGCAGGTGGCCGTCTCCGAGAACACCTTCCAGCCTTCGAGCTTCACCGCTCCATGAACGGGGTCTTCCGATGACTCTCCGGCGTTCGCTCCTGCTCCCGGCATTCCTCTCGGCGCTTGCGTCGTCGTTCGCGTGCAAGGAGCAAGCACGGTCGAACCCGCTGCCGACGATCCGCCTCGGCAGCCCTTTGGCTTCGACTGGCGAAACCGGGTCGAGCACGCCCTCGCCCACGCTCGTTGATCGTGACACGACGACCTCCGTCGCGATCGGGCAGCCGACGGTCGTCACGCTGAGAACGCCTCACGCCGTCGAGGTTCGCCGCGTGAAGGTCTACGCGGCAGGGGTGCGGGTCAGCGTGGACGGCGCGCCGGACCTCGTCCGCGACGGGACCCTCGCGGGGTGGGGGACGCTGGACCTGAGCTCGCCGCTCACCTCCAACCAGCTGAGCGTCACGGTGACGCCGATCGCGGGAGGTGCGACGGTCGGCGAGATCGAGCTTTGGGGCGCAGGGCTCCCGCAGGCGCCGCGCGACGTGCACGCGCTGGCCGAGGCGACCAGGAGCCAGGACGCAGCTTTCGAGGACGCGGTCGTCCTCCGCGCGACCCCGAGCTCCATGACGCTGCAGCCCGGGAGCGCGGGGCCGACCTGTCTCGAGGCAACGCTGCCTGCTTCGAACCCCAGGGCCGCGCGCCGCGCGTACCTGGTCTACGAGTCGACGGCGCGCCGCGCGGTGGTGCTCTCCCGGAGCATCGACGCCCAGGTGGCCTCCGGAGGGTTCTGGCTGCCGCCGGCGAGCCAGGAGGGAACCCTGGTCGACGAGATCGATCCCGAGCGCCTGATGGGGACGTCCGACACGGTGAGCCTGTGCATCCCCGACGATGCCACGGACGCCGTCTCCATCAGCGGGCTGCGCCTGGTGCTCGTGCTGGACAACGGCACGGACCTCTTCACGCGTGAGACGCACGATCAGTGGGCGAAGGTCGTCGATGGTGACGGCGCAACGAACCTCTCGGTGGACGCGGGGCGGATGGAGCTTGCGCTCGATCGGCCCATCGCGGTCGATGGCGCATCGATCAAGCTGGGCGCGACTCCGGCGCACCTCTCGTCGGTGGGAACCTTCGACGGCGCGACCTGGACCGACCTGGCCGGGCTCGAATTGCAGGAGTCCGCTGCGCAGCTCCCTCTCGTGGGGCTCTCGCCGCAGGCGGCGCAACTCACTTTCGGAGGGACGGCCCGCACCGGCGTCCCCGTGGCGCTCGTCTCGGAGGTGCAGCTCTCTGGAAGCGGCGTGGGGCCTCGCGTCGGCGCGCCGCGGATCGTCCTCACCTATCCTGCGCTCCAGGTCCAGCAAGGGATGGTGCTGGGGGAACGGTTCGGTGACCGCGCCTACATCGCCGGCTGGGCGGAGTCGCGCTCAGGGGCGGGGACGATCGACATCGACGGTGCGGTTGTCGGTGTGAATGGGGCGTTCGGGCTTGCGCTCGATCGGCCGACCACGGCGACGGGAGGCTGGACGGTCACCGTGACGGCTCGCTTCCCGGACGGCAGCACGTCGACGCGCGCCGTCCACCTCGACGACGACCACGAGGCGGAGATCCTCGGCGGCGGCTCGGGGCTGGGGCTCGCCTCACAGGACTTGAGATTCGGACGCGAGAACCAGACGTCATGGGGCAGCGCAGATCCGGCGAAGGGGGGCAGGATCACGCTCGGGACCGACGTCTCGATCGACATTCCGCCCGGAGCGGTGGCGTCGAAGACGAGCATCGGGATCACGCGCAAGGGGCCGGAGGAGCTGCCGCCGCTCGACGCAGGGATGGTGAACGTCACGGCGCCTCCGCACGGCGCCTACCGGTTCCTTCCGAAGGGGCAGAAGTTCGCCGCGGCGGTCAAGCTGACGATCCCCTACGACCCGTCGCTCTTGCCGGACGGGATGGCGCCGGAGGCGATCCAGACCTTCTACTACGACGAGAGCCTCGAGGAGTGGAGGGCGCTACCAAGGAAGGAAGTGCTGCGGGGCACGAGCCAGATCGTCAGCGAGACGACGCACTTCACGTTCATGATCAACGCGGTGCTGGTGACGCCCGATCACCCGGGACCGACGTCCTTCAACCCCAACTCGATCAAGGACCTGAAGGCGGCCGATCCTTCGCAGGGGATCGACCTCGTCGAGGCGCCGCAGGGGAACAGCCAGGGGACGGCGCAGCTCGTCCTGCCGATCCGGCTCCCGAAGGCGCGCGGCGCATACCAGCCGGAGCTGAAGCTCGCGTACGACTCGGGCGCTGGGAATGGTTGGGTCGGCGTCGGCTGGGATCTCGCCGTCTCGAGCGTTCAGATCGACACCAAGTATGGGGCACCGGAGTACACGGGGAACGAGCGCTACCTGCTCGACGGCGCACGACTCGTGCCGACGGCAGACACTTCGACATGCCAGCAGGGGCCAGCCGGAAGGGTCTACCGCGCGCGGGTGGAGAAGGACTTCCGGCGGATCGTGCGATGCGGGGCGGGGCCGACGACGTACTGGTTCGAGGTGAGCGACAAGGACGGCGTGCTTAACGTCTACGGGTACAGCGCGAACGCACGCCTCAAGAGCCACGACCCGTCGGCCCCTAACATCGGGCAGTGGAACCTCGAGCGCGTCATCGACACGAACGGAAACCTCACCCAGTACTTCTACGACGTCGATGACAGAAGCCAGACCACCATCGCCGCGGCTGGCCAGCCGCTCGTGGTTCACAACGAAGACTTCCGCGAGCTCTACCTCTCCGGGATCCAGTACGCCGGCAGGGCGAGCCGAGAGGGAGCGGGGGCGCTGTCGGGCGGCACGCCAGGCACCTATCACGTGCAGCTCTACAGCGAGCAGGCCGCCTCGGGACCCCTGCTGGAGAGGCCGGACACGATCACGTCGGGGCGGCTTGGGTTCAAGGTGGTGACGCGGCGCCGGCTTCACTCGATTCAGGTGGAAGTGGGCTCCGACGCGATCCGGGAGTACCGGCTCGTCTACGAGCAGGGAGCCTTCGGTAAGTCGGTGATGACGCGGGTGGACGTATACGGGGCGGGGGGCTCGCCGCAGCTCTTCTACGCTCACACTTTCGGCTATACCGGCGCGGATCCGATTCCGTTCGACCCACCCGCGCCCTGGACCTTCTCCGAGGGGGGCGACGACAAGTCGATCACGCGGAGCGAGGAGACCGGCTGGGGCCGCCACGTCTACGGCGGCATCAGCACGCTCCCCTTCAAGCAGGGGACGGCCGCCGGGGCCCGCGTCGGAATCAACGGCCACGACAGCAAGACCAGGAGCCTCCTCATCGACGTCGATGGCGATGGTCTGCCCGATCGCGTGATCGATCGGGGCGACGGCACTTACGACGTGCGGTTCAACATGGGCAGCCCCCTTCGGACGCTCACGAAGGCGCTCCCGGAAAAGGATCCCTGGGCCGGGCAGGTTCCCGGTGTGCCGCTTCCGACGTTGGGCGCCGAGAACGGGGCCGCGTGGAACGTCGCGTTCCAGGCGAGCGCTGGCGGGGGCGGAGTCAGCGCAAACGTGAACGCGGGCTACTCCCACCTCGCGAGCACGACTACCGAGTTCCTCACGGACGCCGACGGCGACGGTCTGATAGACGCGGTCATGCCGAGCGGGATCTGGCTTCAGCAACCGCGCACGCCAGCCGGTCCGAATACCTTCGCCTTCAGCCAGGACAAGGTCGTGACCGACCTCGCGGGCCAGTCCGCGCAGGATCCCGACTTCCAGGACAGCCTTCAGGACAACCTCCAGCCGTCGGACGCTCTTGTCGAGTGGATCGCGCCCTACGACGGCGTGGTGGACGTCGCCGGTACCCTGGCGTTCCCGGGGCGCAGCCCGGTCGATCCGAGCTGGGACGGCGTTCGGCTTCGCGTCTATCAGGTACTCGATTCCGGGTCCGGTTTCCCCTCCACTACTCAACTCGGCGCGGACGTCGATTTGAAGATCGCCCTCACGGCGACGCAGGCGCCGGTCAGCCTCACTGGCCTGGCGGTCTCCCGGGGCACCCGGCT
This sequence comes from Anaeromyxobacteraceae bacterium, assembly GCA_049696175.1. GTDB lineage: Bacteria > Myxococcota > Myxococcia > Myxococcales > Anaeromyxobacteraceae > DATIVK01. Next base: position 4,008 of record JBAVTL010000096.1, on the reverse strand, counting down.
CTACTTCATCCTCTCGACGCTCGCAGACTTCCCCGTGAATCCGATCGGACCGTCCCCGGTCGAGGAGGCGAGCTTCGCGCCGACCATCACCTACACGGCGCTCGGGGACTGCGTGACGGTCGGCTGCCAGCAGCTGACCTCGTACGAGCAGGGCTGGGCTGACCCCACCGGCGCCGGCGTCTTCACGTTTGACGCACAGTATGACTTCAAGCTGGGCGGGGCACCCCTGGGTGCGGTCGTGATCCCTGCGAGCGGGGAGCTCGCGATCACCGCGACGCTCAAGAAGTTCGCCTCTAGCGACGACGTGCGCGCCTGCATCCAGAAGTATCCGGCGAACGCGACCGCCTTCGATGTTCCGTGCGCGGGCGGCGGCTTCTCCCTTCTGGGCCAGGGGGTCCGGTCGTACGTTCCGAGGGAGACGGGGAGCTTCGACTGGTCAACCACGGCGCAGGTCGGCGCCGCAGAGAAGCTCGTCTTCCGGCTCGAGTCGGACCTCCCCATCGACCCGGCTTCGGTCGAGTGGGAGATCCAGGGGCAGATGACGCGGCTCTGCGATCAACAGGGGAATTGCCGGCCGACGGTGGCGGAGGAGGCGAACGCGCTCTCGTTCGCTGGGGAGCCCTATCTGGCGCTTCACCTCCCGCTCGATCCGGCCGCCACGCTCTCCTCCGCCCAGACGCTGATCCCGAACCCGAGCCCGATGGTGCCGTTCGTCGCCCCCGGCGATGGGCTGATCACGATCGACACCTCGCCGCCGGACCCTGCGGTCGTGCAGAGGCCGCCTGGCTCGTCAGACTGGCCACCCATCTGGCTGACGGCGAGGACCGCGAGCGGATACCTCTTCAAGCAGCGCGTTGACGCTCCAGGCCGGATCGTCACGGCTTCTGTCACGAGCGGGGAGCTCATCTACTTCGAGGCACACTCGGAGCTGCCGTTCGCGCTCGCGTGGGCGCCGACGGTCTCCATCAACGGGCTCGGGCAGTATGTCGGCGGGCTGGACTTCGCCGTCAACTCCACCTTCGATCACTTGAGCAGCGACAAGGGGCTCGTCGGCATCCACTCGGTCTTCGGCGGCGGCTTCCACGGCTGGCGCTATGGCGCCTGGCACGGGAAGAATGATCAGCCCTTCGACGCGTCTGCGTTCGAGGTCACGTCGAGCGTCATCGACGACGCCACCAACAGCCAGACGGCGCCGGCCTCAGCGAAGATCGTGGAGCCGCTCGTCCCACGACGGCATGGAACCTGGTTCAGCGCCGCCCGCACGGGGCTGAAGCCGCTGACGCCAGCGTACGTCAGCCGCGACGGCGCCACCTACATCACCGCGACGGCGATGAATGGCTCGCGGGAGGGAGGCTTCGTCCAGAAGCAGGATGGGAAGACCACGTCCGTTCCGGCGCTCTTCGAGGCCGGAGGCACGAGCCGACACGGGGAAGGGTACACGCTCACGGCTGGCGGGGGGATCGGGGCGGGCATTGCCGGCATAGGCGTCCAGGTCTCCGGCGGAAGCAGCCGGCAGACCTCTGACCTCCTGGACATGAACGGCGATCGCGTCATCGATGCGGTGAGAAGTGAGGCGGTCAAGATCACCGACATCCACGACCTCCACGCCGTGTCGCGTGAGCTGCCGACCGACGTCCTGCGGAAGAGCCAGGACTTCTCGGTCAACCTGAGCAGCTCGCTCTCATCCCCCACAGTCGAGATCAGTGACGGGGGCGTGGTTCAAGGGGTGCACGGGATGTTCGGGTTTGGGGGCGGCATCAACCTGAGCTCGACCGACTACGAGCTCATCGACGTCAACGGCGACGGGCTGCCCGACCGGGTGAGTCGAGGCGGTAATCCCGCCTGCAGCGGGTTCACGGTAAGGCTCAACCTGGGCGGGCGCTTCGCGGCGAACGAAGACTGTGTCGCCGTTCAGAACTGGAATGTCGACGGTCCACTGGACTTCAACGCCGGTGCCTATGGGGTAGCCCAGTCTTTGGCGTCGCCGGACAAGGTCCGGCGCACGACCGCCATCAGCGTGCAGGGCAACCTGGGCTTCGGCTTCGAGCCCGAGGTCTTCGAGGGGTCGGTCGCCTACGAGACGAGCGTGGCCGCCACGGCCGTGACGGTCGTAGACGTGAACGGCGATGGACTCCCCGACTACGTACGCAAGTCGAGCAAGGACGACGGCGTCTTCTACGTTCAGATCAACACGGGCTACGGGTTCCTGCCGCGGCAGGCGTGGGCGGTCGGCGCCTGGCCCAGCGGGGTTACGACTCCGTGGCTCAAGACGGGCGTCGCAGCGATGGACGCCATCCTGAGCAAGGTGCTGGCGAACGGGAAGTCCGTGGACTCGGTGGAGGCGAACGGGTCGTACGACGAGCTGCCGACCGTGGGCTTCGCCGTCACCTTCAGCGTGCCCATCGTCATCTTCGAGCCGTGGCTCAACTTCACGATCGGTGGCGATGCCACGCTCCGCCGCGTGTCGGGCTTCGACCTCGGCTTCATCGACATGGACGGCGACGGCCTCGCCGACCACGTGCTCAAGGCCGAGGCCGGGGACGGGGACAACAAGAAGGTCTGGGTGCGGCTCAACCGGGAGGGGAAGGCGAACCTCTTGAAGCACGTCGCGCGTCCGCTGGGCGGCAGCATCGAGCTCGACTACACACGCACGGGCAACACCTACGACATGCCGGAGAGCCGGTGGGTCATGTCGCAGGTGATCGTTCGTGACGGGCGCGGCGGGAGCGGTGCGGCCGACGTGGTGGACGGGCACGATCTCCAGTCGAACTACGTCTACACGCTCGGTAAGCACGACAGGGCGGAGCGTGAGTTCCTCGGGTTCGGATCGGTCGTCCGGACCGACGTCGACCACGCGGGCGTGGCGCAGCGGCAGGTCACCCAGACGTGGCACAACGAGAGCTTCGCGCTGAAGGGGCTGCTCGACCGCGAGGAACTGTGGGACGGCGGGGGACGGCTCTTCACCGCCACCCAGAACAGCTTCACGACCTACACGATGACGCAGGGCCACACGAGCGCCTGCGATTCGACGACGCCCTTCTTCCTCGCCGCCGACAGCTACTGCCAGTCCTTCTTCACGGGGGTCGTGCGCGAGGAGAGGCGGTCCTACGAGGGACAGGGAACGCCCGGGACCGTGCCCGCGCAGCCGGGCCTGACGACGGCCCAGACCTTCCTCTACGACCAGTACGGGAACGTGCTGGACTTCTGGGATCGCGGCGACGCCGGCAACTCGAACGCCTTCACGGCGGACGATCTTCACGCCTCCATCACCTACGAGCACGGGACGGACGCGCTGCGCCTCAACTTCGTCGGGAAGCCCTTGACGGTGGACGTGACGGATGCGGCTGGCCAGCTGCTGCGCAAGCGCGAAGGGGTCTACGACGGGCTCGGCAACCCGACGACGCTGACGTCGTGGACTGCGAACGGACAGAGCGCCGACGTGAAGCTCTCCTGGAAGCCGGATGGGAACCTGGAGCAGTTCCAGGGTCCCGCGGTGACCGGCGGCCGGCACACGTTCCATTACAGCTACGACTCCGCGACCAACACCTACGTGACGCAGATCCAGGACGTGTCACTCGGTTACCTCTCGACGACCGAGTACGACTCGAAGTTCGGCGAGCCGACGAAGACGTGGGACGAAAACGGCAACCTCATCGAGCGCGTCTACGATTCCTTCGGAAGATTGCAGAAGCTGGTGGGCCCATACGATTCGTCTACGTCGCCGACGGTGTCGGTCACCTACGTCCCCGGCGCGAACATCCCGTACGCCAGGACGCGGAACAAGCATCCGGAGGGGGGGACCGTCGACACGGTGGTGTTCGTGGACGGCCTGCGGCGGGCGATCCAGACAATGAAGAGAGCCGAGGTGGAGGGGAGCGGCGTCGGTTGGTCGGTCTCCGGGCAGCAGGTCTTCGACGTGCTCGGGCGAGTCGCCCAGCGAGGTCAGACCGAGTTCCAGTCGGGCTTGAACCCCACGTTCCACTCGGGCGTGCCGCTCCACCCGACGTA
>JBAVTL010000095.1:0-4588 GCA_049696175.1 Anaeromyxobacteraceae bacterium | reverse complement strand
GGCCGAGCCCTCGGCCCCCGTGATCTCGCCCGCCAGCGCCTCCAGCCGCTCCCCTCCGCCCTGGAGCGCGGCGAGCTCGGCGGCCATCCGCGCGCGCGCGCCGACGGTCGCATCGAGGGAGCCGCCGTGCTTTCGGGCGAGGGCCTTGAGCCCATCGAGCCGATCGAGCACGGACTGGAGCCGCTCTGGATCGCCGCCGAGCCCGTCGGCGTACCGCGAGAGCTCGCGCCCCGCCTCGTCGATCTCGGCCGCCGCGGAGCGGAGCAGCGCCGTCGGCCCCCCCAGCCTCGGGTCGACCTGGACGGCGTCGGCGATGGCGCGGATGGCCAGCCCCACGCGCTCGCTCGCGCTCCCCTCCTCGCCGTAGACGTGCCCCTCGGCCGCGCGGGCCGCCTCGCGCAGCTTCTCGGCGCTGGCGAGGACCCTGCGCTCCCCCTCGAGGATCGCATCTTCCCCCGGCTTCGGGTCCACCGTGTCGAGCTCGTGGAGCTGGAAGGCGAGGTAGTCGGCGCGCCGTGCCCGCTCCCCCGCGTCGAGCTGGAGCGCCTCCCGCTCGCGGAGGAGCGCCGCGAGGGCAGCGAAGGCGGCTCGGTAACGTCCGAGCAGGGCCGGGCGATCACCCTCCGGCTGGTCCACCCCGGCGAAGGCGTCCACGAGCTCGAGGTGCGTCCCCGGGTCCAGCAGCGTGACGTGCTCGTGCTGGCCGGTGACGTCGACCACGCCGCGTAGCGCCGCCTCCAGCATGGAGACCGTGCAGAGGACGCCGTTCACGAAGGCGCGCCCTTTGCCCCCGCGCGCGGCGACGCGCCTCACGAGCAACTCCGCCGTCTCACCTACGCCAGGGCGTGGGACCCCGGCCGCCTCCAGCCGCTCGAAGACCGGGTGGGCGGCAGGGAGCTCGAAGAGCGCCTCGACCACCGCCTCGTCGGCGCCGTCCCGGAGGACGTCCGCGCTCATCCGGCCGCCGAGGACCAGGTGGAGCGCGTTGACCAGGAGCGACTTGCCGGCGCCCGTCTCGCCGGTGAGGACGTTGAGGCCGGGGCCGAACCGAACCTCGACCTGGTCTACGATCGCGAAGCCGCCGATGCGCAGGAGGGTGAGCATGTGGGAAGTCTTGCACCGCCCCCTGACACTGCGCAAGTTTTCAGTGGTGGGTCCGTTCAGCTACGGCCGCGCGCCGTGCCGAGCACCGCCTTGCGGTCACATCCTGCGGTGCCGAGCCTCCGACGATCAGGAGGCGACGTGTTGGCATCGCGCCGCACGCGCCGGGAGGGGCCAATGTCCACGAACGTCCGATCGAACCTGGAGCGACTGGCTCGCCTGGGGCTGCTCGCCGCCTCGACGCTCCTCGCCTGCGGCACCGGCCAGGATCCCGCCCCCGCGCCCGCACCTGCCAGCATGAAAGTCAGCGCCCAGTCGGGCGGGACCTACGATCTCGCCAACACCACCTGGACCCGTTGCGAGGTGGGCTGGCCGGCGGCCGGCCAGTCGTACTGGCAGGCGTGGGTCTTCGGCGAGGGGACCGCCACGATCCGGCACGAGGTCTACACCGCGTCCACGGACTGCACGGGCGCGACCGACCCCGCGCAGCACTTCGAAGTAGCCATGACTGTCGAGATCACGGGCGGCCCCCGCACCGTCGGATGGGACGGTTCGCCGCCCGCCGGGTGCCCCGCGACGGTGACGGCGACGGGCGTGACATTTACAGCACCGGCATACTCGCTGATCGCGAAGGGGGTCGCGTACGTGGACGACACCCGGACACCACCGTGGCTCTTCGTCACGAACCCCGGCGACCCGCCGCCACCGGCCGACGCCGACGGCTACCCGACGGTCCTGCCGATCATGGAGCAGGCCAAGCTGTGAGCGGAATCGCAGCCCGCCTACCGCTCCCCCCACCGCAGCTTCTTCCGGAGGATGCCGAAGAAGTCGATGTTGGGGTTGATCACGAGCAGCACCTGGTTGGCCGACTGCTTCACCTGCACCCGGTCCCCGCGCTCCAGCGGCAGCCCCTTCTGCCCGTCCAGCGACAGGAACACCTGGCTGTCGTTGATCAGGAAGATCTCGATGTCCTCGTCGTCCGGCAGCACCAGCGGCCGCTGCGTGAGCGTGTGCGGGCAGACTGGCGAAACGATCAGCCCCCGCATCGTGGGCAGCAGGATCGGCCCGTTCGCCGCTAGCGAGTAGGCGGTCGAGCCGGTGGGGGTCGCGATGATGATGCCGTCGGCCTTGTAGGTGGTCACGTAGGCGCCGGACATCCGCGTGTCGAGCTCGCACATGGGCGCGAGGGCGTCCTTGTGGATGACGACGTCGTTCAGCACCTCTCCGTCGAGCACCGGCGACTCGGCGCCCACCCGGTGCAGGTGGACGTGCAGCTTGAACCGGCGCGACATCGTCGCCTTGCCCGCGAGGATGTGGTCGAGCACGGGGTACATCTCGCTCTGCGGCACCTCGGTCATGAAGCCGAGGCTCCCCATGTTGATCCCCAGGATCGGGACCGGCCGGCCGTGCAGCAGCGACGCCGCGTGGATCAGCGTGCCGTCGCCGCCGAGCACCACGACGAGGTCGGCGTCGGCGCCGATCCTGGGCTCGTCGGTGAAGACCTCGAGCCCCTTCTGCTTGAGGAACTGCTCGACGTAGGGGACCGTCTCGGCCGCCTCGGCGCTCTTCTGCTTGTGGACGATCCCGACGCGCCTCGGAACCGGGCAGGGTTGGCTGGCCATGGTCGCGCTACTATACCGGCTCCGTGGACCTCTTCGATCGCGCAGTGGAGCAGGACGAGTCTGGCAAGCCGCTGGCCGAGCGGATGCGCCCCCGCTCGCTCGAGGACTTCGTGGGGCAGGAGCACGTCCTCGGCCCGGGGACCGCGCTGCGGCGCGCCATCGAGGCGGACCAGGTCGGCTCGCTCCTCCTGTGGGGCCCCCCCGGTACCGGGAAGACGACGCTCGCCCGGATCATCGCGCGCCGGACCGGCTCCGAGTTCGTCGCCTTCAGCGCCGTGCTCGGCGGCGTGAAGGAGATCCGCGAGATCGTCGCCGCCGCGAAGGACCGCCGCAAGATGCACCGTAAGCGGACGCTCCTCTTCGTCGACGAGATCCACCGCTTCACCCGCGCACAGCAGGACGCCTTCCTGCCGCACGTCGAGGACGGCACCATCACGCTCATCGGCGCCACCACCGAGAACCCGTCCTTCGAGGTGAACGCCGCGCTCCTCTCCCGCTGCCGCGTGGTGACGCTGCGTGGGCTCACCGAGGAGGAGGTCGGGGCGATGCTCGACCGGGCGGTGACGTCGCCGAGCGGGCTCCAGGGCCAGGTGACGCTCGCCCCCGACGCGCGCGCGGCGCTCGCGCGCTACGCCTACGGGGACGGGCGGCGGGCGCTCAACGCCGTGGAGGTCGCCGCGGCGGCGGTGAAGCTCGCCGGCCGCGCGACGATCGAGCGGGCGGACGCGGAGGAGGCGCTGCAGCAGAAGACGCTCCTCTACGACAAGGCGGGCGAGGAGCACTACAACGTCGTCTCCGGCTTCATCAAGTCGCTGCGCGGCAGCGATCCGGACGCCGCCGTCTACTACATGGTCCGGATGCTGGAGGGAGGCGAGGAGCCGCGCTTCGTCCTGCGCCGGATGGTGATCTTCGCGAGCGAGGACGTGGGGAACGCAGATCCGCAGGCGCTCCAGGTCGCCGTCGCGGCGCTCCAGGCCGTGGAGCTGGTCGGCCTCCCCGAGGGCGTCCTGCCGATGTCGCAGGCCGCCATCTACCTGGCGCTCGCCCCCAAGTCCAACGCCGCGCTGACCGCCTACGCCGCCGCGCGCCGCCTGGTCGCGGAGCGCGGCCCGCTGCCCGTGCCGCTGAAGCTCCGCAACGCGCCGACCTCGATGATGAAGGGGATGGGCTACGGGGGCGGCTACAAGTACCCGCACGACTTCGACGGGAGCTACGTCGTCGAGGAGTACCTGCCCGAGCCTCTGCGGGGCGAGCGGATCGTGAAGCTCTCCGAGAACGGCCTGGAGAAGGCGCTCGGAGAGCGGTGGAAGGCGCTGCGCGAGCGGCTCGGAAAGTAGCGTGGCGCCCACCCGCCGCGGGGCTAGCAGGCTGTTGAGAACCGCGGATTCCCCCTTGGCACCGTCCCCTCTCCCTCATCGAGGGAGAGGGCTAGGGTGAGGGAGCAGGCGATCGCGGCGTCGCGAGGAGCCGATGGTTGGCTTGGGCCGGATGGCGGTGAGGCGTTCGTCGCCTGCCGTCTGAACTTGGCTCCGAGGTTGCGATTTCGGAGCACGAACCAGACGCGCGCCTCGGCGTCGGTCGAGGACATGCGCTGGAGGCGGCGGAAGTCGATCGCGGGTAGGCGGGGATTGCCCACGCGGAGACGGTAGCGCAAGGGTGTGACGCCGGGTGCGGGCGCGAGAGGATCGACAGATCCCGATCTTCGTGATCTCGTCGGCGCATGCGCGTCGAGGAGATCTTCGGCTGGACGAAGACCGTCGCGAGCTTCAGGAAGACCCGATTCAGAGGGCAGGCGCGCACGCAGCTCGCCGCTCACCTCGTCGCCGCCGCCTACAACCTGCTCCAGATCTCGAAGCTGATGCCCG
>JBAVTL010000094.1:0-6313 GCA_049696175.1 Anaeromyxobacteraceae bacterium | reverse complement strand
CTCCTGCGGAACGGCCCGCGAGCCGTCGCCGCCGCGAAGGCGCTCGTGGCGCAGGTCGCGCGCGCGCCGCTAAGCGACGCGCTGGTGGAGGATACGGCGGCGCGGATCGCCACGATCCGCGCCTCCGAGGAGGGGCGCGAGGGGCTCACGGCCTTTCTAGAGAAGCGCCCGCCTGCCTGGGTACTGGGAAGGGGATAGCCGACATGTTCGACAAGATCCTGGTCGCGAACAGAGGCGAGATCGCGTGCCGCGTCATGCGGACGGCGCGCCGCCTCGGCGTCCGGACGGTCGCGGTCTACTCGGACGCGGACGCAGAGGCGGAGCACGTGGCGATGGCGGACGAGGCGTACCGGATCGGCCAGGCGCCTGCGCGCGAGAGCTACCTCGACGCCGAGGCCATCCTCGGGGCGGCGCGACGGAGCGGTGCGCGTGCGGTGCACCCCGGCTACGGCTTCCTCTCGGAGAACGCGCCGTTCGCCGAGGCTTGCGCGGAGGCGGGACTGGTCTTCATCGGCCCGCCCGCAGGCGCGATCCGCGCCATGGGGTCGAAGAGCGCGGCGAAGCGGCTCATGGGAGCGGCCGGCGTCCCGCTCGTGCCAGGTTACCACGGCGAGGATCAGGGGCCGGCCCGACTCGCGGAGGAGGCGTCGCGGATCGGCTGGCCGGTGCTGGTGAAGGCGGCGGCGGGAGGCGGCGGCAAGGGCATGCGCGCGGTGAGCGACGCGGCCTCGTTCCAGGATGCGCTCGCCGGAGCGAAGCGGGAGGCGCTGGCGTCGTTCGGCGACGAGCGAGTTCTCCTCGAGCGGTACCTCGCGCGCCCGCGCCACGTCGAGATCCAGGTGTTCGCCGACGCGATGGGCAACGTCGTGCACCTGTTCGAGCGCGACTGCTCGATCCAGCGGCGCCACCAGAAGGTGCTGGAGGAGGCACCGGCCCCGGGGCTCTCCTCGCCCCTGCGCGAGGAGATGGGGCGGGCGGCGTGCGCCGCGGCGAAGGCGATCGGGTACGTCGGCGCGGGCACCGTCGAGTTCCTCCTCGACGAGGACGGCCGCTTCTACTTCATGGAGATGAACACGCGGCTGCAGGTCGAGCACCCGGTGACCGAGATGATCACCGGTCAGGACCTGGTGGAGTGGCAGCTACGCGTCGCCGCCGGCGAGCCGCTCCCGCGAGGCCAGGGGGAGCTCACCATCACCGGCCACGCCATCGAGGCGCGCGTGTACGCCGAGGATCCGTCGCGCGACTTCCTCCCGTCGACCGGCAGGCTCGCTCACCTGCGCGCGCCGGAGGAGGGTCCCCATGTCCGGATCGACGCCGGCGTCCGGGAGGGGGACGCGGTGACCGTCCACTACGACCCGATGATCGCGAAGCTGATCGTCTGGGACACCGACCGAGCCGGCGCGGTGCGGCGGCTCCGGGGCGCGCTCGCCGAGTACCAGATCGTGGGCGTCACGACGAACCTCACGCTCCTCGGCGCGGTGGCGGCCCACCAGGCGTACGGCGCCGCCGAGCTGGACACGGGCTTCATCGAGAGGCACCGCGCCGAGCTGCTCGGCGACACGGCGCCCGCGACCGACGCGGTGCTCGCCGTCGCCACCATGGACGTGCTCCTCCGCCGCGCCGCCGAGGGGGAGGAGGAGGTCCGCGAGTCGCTGGATCCGCACTCACCGTGGCATCGCACCGACGGGTGGCGGCTCAACGCCGACTACCATCACGCCGTCACCTTCGTGGACGCGGGGAGGCACGTCCGCGTCGTCGCTCACTACCGGCCTCGGGGGCTCGTCCTCGAGCTCCCAGGCGGGCGCGTCGAGGTGCGCGGAGAGCGGAGCGGCGCGAGCGATCTCGTGGTGGACTTCGGCGGGGCACGGCTCCGCGCCACCGTCGTCCGCAGCGGCGAAGACCTCGTCGTGATGAGCCAGGGCCACGGGCACAGGCTCACCCTCTTCGATCCCGACGCCGCCGCGGAGCGCGAGGTCGCCGCCGGGAGCCTCGCCGCGCCGATGCCGGGCAAGGTCATCGCGGTCCTGGTGGAGGCGGGTGACGCCGTGAAGAGGGGGGCGCCGCTCGTCATCCTGGAGGCGATGAAGATGGAGCACACCATCACCTCGCCGCGGGACGGCACGGTGGCCGCGATCCACTTCGCGACGGGCGCGCTGGTGAGCGAGGGCGCGTCGCTCCTCGCCCTCGAGGCCGAGGGGGGCGCGACGTGATCCTGCCGCGACGGGTGAGGGTGGTGGAGGTCGGGCCGCGCGACGGCCTCCAGAACGAGCCCGCGGCGGTGGCCGCCGCCGTGAAGATCGCGCTCGTCGATCGGCTCTCGGAGGCCGGGTTGCCGGTGATCGAGGTGGCGAGCTTCGTCTCGCCGCGCTGGGTGCCGCAGATGGCGGACGGCGCCGAGGTGCTGGCCGGGATCCGCCGACGGCCGGGCACCCGCTACGCGGCGCTCGTCCCCAACCTGCGGGGCTTCGAGGCGGCGGCGTCGGCGGGGGTGGAGGAGGCCGCCGTCTTCACGGCGGCGTCGGAGGCCTTCGCACGCCGGAACGTCAACGCCTCGGTCGACGAGACCCTCGCGCGCGCCGCAGAGGTGGCGACCGCCGCGCGGCGGCGCGGGATCCGCCTGCGAGGCTACGTCTCATGCGCGCTCGGGTGTCCTTACGAGGGCGCGGTGCCGGTGTCGGCGGTCGCGGCGCTCGCCGCGCGACTGCTCGACCTCGGCTGCGACGAGATCTCCCTTGGCGACACCATCGGCGTCGGCACGCCGGGGGCCGCGGCGGCGCTGGTGGACGCGGTCGCGGACCGCGTGCCTCGGGAGCGGCTCGCCGTCCACTTCCACGACACCTACGGGCAGGCGCTCGCGAACGTCCTCGCCGCGATGGAGCGCGGCGTCGAGACGGTGGACGCAGCGGTCGGAGGGCTCGGCGGGTGCCCGTACGCCCCCGGGGCGGCGGGCAACCTCGCGACCGAGGAGCTCGTCTACATGCTGGACGGCCTCGGCGTCGTGACAGGGATCGACCTGGACGCGGTCCTGGCCGCCGGCCGGTTCATCTCGGAGCACATCGGGCGTCCGCCCGGGTCGAAGGTGGCGCGCGCGCGCGCGGGCCGCGAGGGTCCGGTGGCGGGAGGGAGGGCACGATGAAGTTGAGACGGTCTATCGAGGAGGCGCTCGACGGGCTTTCGGACGGCGCCACCATCATGGTGGGGGGGTTCGGGCTGGTGGGCATCCCCGAGAAGCTCATCCAGGGACTCCGCGACCGCGGCGTGAAGGACCTCACCGTCATCTCGAACAACTGCGGCGTGGACGGCTTCGGCCTCGGCCTCCTCCTGGAGTCGCGGCAGATCCGGAAGGTGATCGCCTCCTACGTCGGCGAGAATCGTGAGTTCGAGCGGCAATGCCTCTCCGGCGAGCTCGAGGTGGAGCTCCTGCCGCAGGGGACGCTCGCGGAGCGGATCCGCGCCGGCGGCGCCGGCATCCCCGCGTTCTACACTCCAGCCGGCGTCGGCACGCCGCTCGCGGAGGGGCGCGAGATCCGCGCGTTCGGCGGGAAGGAGTACCTGCTCGAGGCGGCGCTCACCGCCGACTTCGCGCTGGTGAAGGCGCAGACCGCCGACGCTGCGGGGAACCTCGTCTACCGGCTCACCGCCCGCAACTTCAACCCCGTGATGGCGACCGCGGCGCGCACCACCATCGCCGAGGTGGAGGAGGTGGTCGAGCCCGGCGCCATCCCACCCGACGCGGTGCACACGCCGGGGATCTTCGTCCACCGCGTGGTGCGGTGCGACGGACACGAGAAGCGCATCGAGCGGCGGGTGCTCTCGACCGGGGGGAGGACGTCTTGACGCTCACCAGGGAAGGGCTTGCGCGGCGGGCCGCGCGGGAAGTAGTGGACGGCACGTACGTGAACCTCGGGATCGGAATCCCGACGCTCGTGGCGAGCTTCATCCAGCCCCAGCGGCGTGTGACCCTGCAGTCGGAGAACGGGCTCCTCGGCATCGGCCCGTACCCGACCGCTGCGCAGGTGGATCCCGAGCTCATCAACGCGGGGAAGGAGACGATCACGGCCATCTCGGGCGCGAGCGTCTTCGACAGCGCGACCTCGTTCGCGATGATCCGTGGAGGCCACGTGGACCTCGCCATCCTCGGGGGGCTCGAGGTGTCCGCGCAAGGGGATCTGGCCAACTGGACCGTCCCCGGCAAGATGGTGAAGGGGATGGGCGGCGCGATGGATCTCGTCCACGGCGCCCGCCGCGTGGTCGTGGTGATGGATCACTGCGACCGGAGCGGCCGCCCCAAGGTCGTGGAGCGCTGCACGCTCCCGCTCACGGGGCGCGGCGTGGTCCACCGGGTCATCACCGACATGGCGGTCCTGGACGTGACGGCCGCCGGCCTCGTGCTGCGCGAGGTGGCGGCGGGGCTGTCGGTCGAGGACGTGCGGCGAGCGACGGGCGCTCCGCTCCTGGCGCCGGACCGGGTGGAGCGGCTCGAGGGCTGACGGGATGGGCGCGGCGCGAGGGTGATGCTGACCTCACCGGTCAGGCTTATGCTATGAACGGTCACCCGCCGAAGGGGGAGGAGCGACGCCATGTCAGAGGTGAAGCAGGAGGGCGTAGACATCCGCGCGATCGTCGAGGAGCTTCGCCTGGACGCCGTGGGCCCCACCGGTCTGCCGGGCGGGCGGGCGATCCTTCCGTCGCGAGACGCCGTCATCCAGATCGTAGAGGACCTGCGGTCGGTCTTCTTCCCTGGGTACTTCGGCACCGCCGACGTCCGCGCCGAGAGCCTCCACTTCTTCCTCGGCGCGACGCTGGAGCGGACCATGCGGGCGCTGGAGGAGCAGGTCCGCCGCGCGGTCGCCTTCGTGGAGCGCCACGACTACTTCACCTGCGATCACTGCGCGCAGACCTCGCAGCGGGTCGCCACCGGCTTCCTCTCCAAGGTGCCTTCCATCCGCCGCCTCCTCGCGAGCGACGTCGAGGCGGCGTACGAGGGCGACCCGGCGCTGAAGAACCGGGACGAGGCGATCATCGCCTACCCGGGGATGATGGCCATCACGAACCAGCGGATCGCACACGAGCTGCACGTCCTCGGGGTGCCGCTCCTTCCGCGGATCATGACCGAACACGCCCACGCGCTCACCGGCATCGACATCCACCCCGGCGCGCGCATCGGCGAGCGGTTCTTCATCGACCACGGGACCGGGGTCGTGATCGGCGAGACCTGCATCATCGGGAACCGCGTCCGCATCTACCAGGGCGTGACGCTCGGCGCGAAGAGCTTCCCGCTCGACGAGCACGGGAAGCCGATCAAGGGGATCGACCGCCACCCGGTGGTCGAGGACGACGTGGTCATCTACTCTGGCGCGACGGTCCTGGGCCGGATCGTCGTGGGCAAGGGTTCGTCCATCGGCGGCAACGTCTGGCTCACCCACGCCGTGCCGCCGGGGAGCAACATCACGCAGGCCGCGGCGAAGTAGCCGGCCATGGCCTTCCACCCCTGGCACGACCTCGAGCTGCCGGCCGATCTCACGGAGACCGTCCCCGCGGTCATCGAGATCCCGACCGGCTCGAAGGTCAAGTACGAGCTCGACAAGCGGTCCGGGCTGCTCCTCGTCGATCGGATCCTCTTCTCGGCCGTCCACTACCCCGCCAACTACGGCTTCGTCCCGCGGACCTTCTGCGGCGACGGCGATCCGCTCGACATCCTCGTGCTCTGCCAGGAGCCGATCGTCCCGCTGGCGATCATGCAGGCGAAGCTCATCGGCGTGATGCAGATGCGCGACGACAAGGGTGAGGACGACAAGCTGATCGCGGTCCACGTCGACGACCCCGCGTACGCCGGTTTCTCGGACATCTCCGGGCTCCCGCCCCATCGGCTGCGCGAGCTGCAGCGCTTCTTCATCGACTACAAGGTGCTGGAGAACAAGGCGGTGGTGGTGGACGAGCCGCAGGGGCGCGACGCGGCGCTCCGGGTGCTGCGCGACGCCGTGGCGCTCTACGAGCGGGAGAAGGTGCGCCTGAAGGCGCGCTAGGAGCTTGTAGGCGTAAAGGCCCCGCGGCATCGAAGTGGAAGCTCCTCTCCCCCGAACCCTCGCTGACATTGATCTCATCTCTGCCGGTTGCGCGCGTCGCGGTCGACGGTGGCGGCCCCTGCGCCGCCCTTGAGGGAGGCCGCCCCGCGGTAGCCTTCTGTCGGCGGTGCGTCATTCCCCGCATCGCGAGTCTCCGTGCCGAAATGCGGCTTACGAGGGGGAGGGGCGCCGGCTCGACGCGGCCGCGGCTTCGCCGACGACGGTTTGCAGCTGCGAGGCCGGGCGGC
>JBAVTL010000093.1:0-3567 GCA_049696175.1 Anaeromyxobacteraceae bacterium | reverse complement strand
GCTGAAGCTCGCCTGGGTGGAGCGGCGCGGCGCGGACGAGCTGGACCCCACGGGGATCGCGCTCCGCGATTCCGGCAGGGCGTACGCGTCGGCCTCCACCGACGTCGGCGCGCTGACGCTGACGCTCGAAGGGCTGCACGAGCGGCTGTCGCTGCCTGAGCACGGCGCGCAGTCAGCGGCTGGAGTGCGCGCGGCGTGGCGGGTGGGGCGCGGCCTGACGCTCGAGGGCTCGCACCTCCAGACCTTCGCCGAGTCCGGTCAGGTGGTCGCGAGCACCTTCACTGCGGCCGGAGCGGCGCTCCAGACGCCGGCGGGGACGCTCGGGCTCCGGGCTGGATGGGGGCCGGAGCTGGGACCGCGCCTCCTCCTCTCCGGCGAGCGCGGCGACGCGCGCGGATCCCTCTACGGGACCTTCTCGGTGGAGCCGGCGCCGCTCGGGGGCACGGACGGGGCCGGCAGCGCCGTCGGCGGACGCCAGCGGTTCGAGGGTGGCTCGCTCTTCACGGAGGAGCGGGTGGCGCGCGATCCGCTCGGCGTCGTCGCGGGGCGCGTCGTCGGCGGATCGGTGACTCCACTCGCTGGCCTGACGGTCTCGCTCTCGGGCGAGCGAGGCGAGCGGCGGCGGCTCGACGGCTCGACGGTCGACCGGGGCGCCGGCGGGCTCTCGGCCGCCTGGAGCCACGCGGCGGTGCGGCTCGACGGCCGCGCCGAGCTGCGGAGGGAAGGGAAGGGGGACCAGTGGCTCGCCGGCGGCGGCGCCGAGTGGATCGCGTCGCGCCGGCTGACGCTCGCCCTGCGCGCGCTCGCCTCCGACGGGAAGCTCTCCGGCCTCCGGGCTCGCAGCGCCGACGGCTGGCTCTCGGCGGCCTGGCGGAGCGACGCCCTTTCGATCCTCGGGAAGCTCGGGCGCGTCCTGGACGATCGCGAGGGGATCGCGGACCGTGACGCCACGGTCGTCGGGGCCGCGGTCACAGCGAAGCTCCTCCGCCGTGGGACGCTCGCGGTCGGCCTCGACGGCGCCCACCAGCGGATCGGCGGCGCCGGCGACGATCGGCTCGCCGGGAGCGTGCGGGGAGGGTGGACCGTGGCCGGACCGCTGGACCTGACCGTCGAGTACGCGCGGCGCGGCTCCCTCGACGGGAGGCAGCTCGGGGACCTCGACGCCGTGCGCGCCGAGGCTGGCGTGACGGCGAGTGGAGTCCGGCTCGCGCTGGGATACACTCTCACCGGATTCCAGGGCACGGGGATCGAGCCGGAGGAGGGGGACGGGCGCTTCTACCTGCGCGCCGTCCTCGTGCGCTGAACATGGAGCGGCGCCTTCTCATCCCGGTCGTGATGGCGGTCATCGCCGCCGCGGTCCCCGCGCGCGCCCAGTTCCAGCCGACGGCCGTGCGGATTCCCGCCTGGAGCCAGACACAGCTCGGGGTCGGTGCGATCGGCGGCAACGCCTTGGCGAACGACCTCCTGCTGCTGTCACCCGGGGCCAGCGCTTCCCTGGCCTACTATCCGGACGGCGATCTCTGGACCCGCGGGCGCCCCGTCCCGTATGCGCCTCCCACCATGCAGCCCTTCGAGGCAGCGGTGGGGAGCTTCGACGGCGGCGCGGCGCCGGACCTCGTCTGGGAGGTGAGCAC
Source organism: Anaeromyxobacteraceae bacterium (assembly GCA_049696175.1). GTDB lineage: Bacteria > Myxococcota > Myxococcia > Myxococcales > Anaeromyxobacteraceae > DATIVK01. The sequence goes on along the minus strand of JBAVTL010000093.1, from coordinate 1,933 downwards.
CTCGTACACCAAGGCCGGCTTCCACATCGCGTGGGGCTCCTCCCCGGTCAGCTACGAGACCTTCGCAGACGTCACCTATATGCCGCACGGGATCGCACCGCTGCGGCTCCTCCCGCGGCCGGAGCCGTTGCTGGTCGAGACCGATGGCCAGATCGGCTGGCAGGAGGGCGTTTCGGTCTTCGACCTCAAGGGGTCGAGGGGCACCGGCGCCCCCGCCGCCTCGATCCGCTACACGACGCCCTTCCCCCCTGTCTCCTTCATCAGCGCCCGGGACGACGAGCCGGAGAAGGATCGTGTCTACGCGATCCGCGCGAGCCCCGCGGCCGTGGCCCTCGGGGTGAGCGACGTCGCGATCCCGCTGGTGCGCGGCTTCCGGCTGCTGTGGAACCGCACCGCGGCCGGCGCGACCACGCTCGCCGCGGACTACGTCGCCGTCGGCGACTGGAACGTCCTGAATCCGTTCCCGACAGCCCTGCTCGAGCCGGGGCTGACGCTCCAACCCACCACCACCTGCTTCGGCGTCGGCGCGCTCGACGTGGACGGAGACAACCTGCCGGACCTCGTCTTCACGATGCGGGAGAGCCCGGGCAAGCTGCTCTGGCTCCACAACACCTCGACGTCTCCGGGGCTCACGACCGGGATCTGGCACGACCTGACGCTGCAGGGGGGCGTGCCCCGAGCCGACCTTCAGCCGCTCCTGGATCCCCGAGTGCTGCGCCAGGTCGAGTTGGCGACCGGGCCCGCGGTCGCGCTGCACGACGCGGCGCTCGATCAGATCCTGGTGATCACGGGCACCGGCACGACGGGCTTCGCGGTCAAGCGGTTCCCTGCGTTCGGCGGCCTCGTGAAGGAGCTCTGGACCGCGGACGTCATCGGGACGAGCGCGCCGGACCTGCTCGCGTGGGTCAAGGCGCCGAGCGGCCGCGACGAGGTCTGGGTCTACCCGGACGAGCTGGCCGGGATGGGCTGGCTCGCGTGGGCGCCGGGGACTCCGGCGACGGCACCGCTCGGCACGGACCTCGGCTTCGCAGTGGCTCCCACGGTCACCGGCCTCGCGGCGATCGTCTCGACGACCCCCGCGGCGTCGGCGGTTTCGGGTGCGACCTTCACGGTGCCCGGCAGCGCCCTCTGCGACCAGTCCGCGCCCGTGGACATCCTCGCGCGCGCGTCGATCGTCAGGCCGGGCGACGATCTGGGGATGCTCGAGCAGATCCGGACGAGCGTCTCGCTGGCCGCGGTGCCGACGCTCCGCGTCGCTGGGAGCGGCGCGCCTGATCGGCTCGTCCTCGCTCCGGGCGGCGCGTCGGGGCGGAGCGAGGGGGCCGCGTGGCCGGCGTGTCAGGTGACCCCGAGCCCCGCCTACGCGTGGGGGGAGGCCGGCCTGCCCGGCATCGCCACCACGGCGGAGCAGCCCGCCGGATCGGCGACGGCGTGGAGGGATTTCACCGTCCCCGAGGCGTCCTATCCCGCCATCCTGTCCGGAGTCGTGGCTCCCGCGTTGACGCTCAGCGCGAGCGGGCCGACCACCACTTCCCCGGGCGTCGCGGGCAGCGCGACGCTCCCGCTGCAGCTCGCCGCGCGATCACTGGTCGCCGTGTCGGTCGCCTTCGACAGCGCGGCGCTCGCGCAGGGCGACGTGAGCACCGCCCGGGTGACGCTTGCGAGCCGGATCGGCGTGCCGCTCCCGCTCGTGCGCGCCGAGGTGCGGCTCGCCGGGCTGGCCCTCGCGGGGAAGCTCCAGGTGAGCGGCGCGATCGCGACCGGTGGGGACGAGCGCTCCGTGATCCTGGAGAACCTCCCGGCGGCGCCCGCGACGGTCGAGCTGGACGTCCCGGTCCGCGCCTACGGCTCGCCCGGAGGCGTCGCGGTGGAGCTCTTCTCCGAGGGCGGGTTCCGGCTCTCGCCGGAGGCAGCCCCCGGGGCGGGTGCGCCG
>JBAVTL010000092.1:0-3635 GCA_049696175.1 Anaeromyxobacteraceae bacterium | reverse complement strand
GGCCACGGCGGATCGCGCGGCCGCCGCCACGTCCATCAGGATCGACGTCGACAGGCTCGACGAGATCGCGGCGCTCGCGGGCGACATCCTGGTCGAGGGGGAGCGGGCGATCGGCCGGACCAAGGAGCTGAACGCCCTCTTCGCGCGCTGGAACCGCTTCTCGGATCGGGTGATCGGCCTCTTCGAGCGGCTGCGGCACGACGGCATGGAGCGCGTCCTCAGCACCATCGAGGGGGACGTCCACCTCCTGCGCTCCGACACCTTCCGCTTCGCGCGCACCCAGACCGAGGCCTCGTCCTTCTCGCAGTCGCAGGTCGGGATGCTCACCGAGCGGGTCGGGTCGGCGCGGCTGATCCCGCTCTCCGGGATCTTCGCCGGCTTCCCCCGCGCGGTGCGGGACATGGGGCGCGAGCAGGGCAAGGAGGTCGACTGCGTCGTCCGGGGCGCCGAGACGGGCGTGGACAAGACCATCCTCCTCTCGCTCAACGATCCGCTCGTCCACCTGATCCGGAACTGCGTCGACCACGGCATCGAGTCCCCCGAGGAGCGGCTGGCGGCAGGGAAGCCCAGGGCCGGCAAGGTCGTCATCAACGCGCGGGTGGACGGCGACCTGCTCGCCGTCACGGTGGAGGACGACGGGCGCGGCATCGACCCGCAGCGGGTGCGGGCGGCCGCCCTGCGCAAGGGGATCGTGGGCGAGGCGCAGGCGGCGGGCATGTCGCTGCGAGCGGCGCTGGATCTCATCTTCCAGGCCGGCTTCTCGACCCGTGAGCAGGCGGGCGAGACGAGCGGCCGCGGCGTCGGGCTCGACGTGGTGAGGAAGCGGGTCACCGGCCTCGGCGGCTCGGTGACCGTGGACACCCGGCCGGGCAAGGGGTCGGTCTTCACGCTGCGGATGCCGCAGTCGCTGTCGCTGATGAAGGTGCTGCTCCTCAAGATCGACGACGACGTCTACGGCGTCCCGGCGATCGACGTCGACAGCGTCGGCCGGCTCGATCCGAAGGACATCACCGAGGTGGCCGGGATCCGCGCGGTCCGCTACCGGAACCGGCTCCTGCCCGTGGTGGCGCTCGGGCCGCTGCTGTCGCTCAACGGCGGCCCCCGGACGCCGCGTCCCTTCGTCGCCTACATCGTCCACGGCTCCGAGGGGGCGGCGGCGGTCGTGGACGGGATGTTCGGCGAGCGCGAGGTCGCCGTGAAGGCGCCGGGGGCCTTCCTCAAGGGGATCCGCTTCGTCACCGGGGCGGCGGCGCTGGAGGACGGGCGCGTGGCGCTGCTCCTCTCCACGCCGGACATCGTCCACGCCGCCCGGAAGCTCGCGAGCCCCGCCCTCTCCCGCGGGCGCGAGCGCCGCCGGCTGCGGGTGCTCCTGGTGGACGACAGCGCGATCGCGCGCGAGGCCGAGGCGGCCCTCATCCGCTCGCTCGGGCACGAGGTGGACGAGGCGAACGACGGCGAGGACGGCTGGAAGAAGCTCCAGTCCGGCGCCTACAACCTGCTCTGCACCGACGTGCAGATGCCGGTGCTCGACGGCATCGACCTGACCCGGCGGATCAAGGCGACGCCCCGGTTCGTGAAGCTCCCGATCGTGATCCTCTCGTCGCTCTCCGCGCCCGAGGAGCGCCGCCGCGGGGTGGACGCCGGCGCCGACGCGTACGTCGTCAAGGGCGAGATGGACGCCGAGAACCTCGCCGCCACCTTCGAGCGGCTCTGCGGGGTCGGCGCTTGAGCGGTCCGATGGACAAGCCGGTCCGCGTGCTCGTCGCGGACGACTCGGAGATCTTCCGCGAGCTCCTGTCGAAGATCATCGCGAGCGAGGCCGGGTTCGAGGTCGTCGCGGCCGCAGGCGACGGAGACTCCGCCACGGCGCTGGCGCGCGAGCTGAAGCCCGACGTCATCACCATGGATCTCAACATGCCCGACGCCGACGGCTTCTCGGGCATCGCGAGGATCATGGCCGAGACCCCCACGCCGATCCTGGTGCTCACCGCCGACCGCCAGGAGGTGGTGGGGTTCCGGGCCCTGTCGCTCGGCGCGCTCGACATCCTCGAGAAGCCCGCGGCCACCGTGGATCTCGGCGAGTACGGCCAGGTCCTCCGCTCGCGGCTGCGGCTGCTGGCGGGCGTGAAGGTCATCCGGCACCTCCGCGGGCTGCGAGGGCGCCGCGCCGCCGCGCCGGCGGTGCAGGGGAGGGCCGACGTGGTGGTGATCGGCGCCTCGCTCGGCGGACCGCGGGCGCTCGCGGCCCTCCTCCGCGGCCTCTCGCGGGACTTCCCGGTCCCCGTCGCCATCGTGCAGCACATCGCGGACGGCTTCACCGCGGGGCTCGCGAGCTGGCTGGCGCAGGAGTCGCGGCTCGACGTCCGGGAGGCGGAGGACGGCGAGCCGCTGCAGCCCGGACGGATCCTGCTCGCCCCCACCGGCCGCCACCTCGTCGTCGGCCGGGGAGTAGCCCACCTCTCGGACGCGCCTGCCGTCGACACGTTCAAGCCCTCGGTGACCCCGCTCTTCCTCTCGGCGGCCCGCTCGTACGGCCCCCGCTGCTGCGGCGTGATCCTCACCGGCATGGGGCGCGACGGGGCGCTGGGCATGAAGGCGCTCAAGGAGGCCGGCGCCCACACCATCGCCCAGGACGAGGCCACCAGCGCGGTCTTCGGGATGGCGCGCGCGGCGATCGAGCTCGGCGCGGTGGATCGGGTCCTGCCCCTCGACGACATCCCGCGGGCGCTGCTCGAGGTCGTGCGATGATCGCGGTCGAGCCCGGCGACCTGGTCGCGCTGGCCGCCGTCCTCAAGGAGCGCGTCGGCCTCCACGTGCGCGCCGACGGCCTGCAGGCGCTGCGGCTCGCGCTCACCGCGCGGCTGGAGGAGCTGGCGGGCGCGGCCTCCACGGCCCGGGGTTACCTGAAGGTGTTCGAGACCGAGGCCGGGGACGAGGAGCTGCGCAGGCTCCTGCCGCTCGTCACCGTCGGGAAGACGAGCTTCTTCCGCGACGACCGGCAGTTCCACGCGCTCCGCGCGCTCCTCCCCGACCTGCTGGGTCGCGCGAGGGCGCGCGGCCGCCGGCTCTCGATCTGGTCGGCGGGGTGCGCCACGGGCGAGGAGCCCTACTCGCTCGCGATGTGCGCGGCCGAGGCGGGCGCCGAGCCGGACGAGGTCGAGATCGTCGCCACCGACGTCAACCCGGAGGCGGTCGCCGCGGCGGCCCGCGGCGCCTACGAAGCGCGGCGGGTGAAGGACATCGCCGCGCCGCTCGTCGAGGCCCACTTCGATCGGCAGGGGGACCGGTACGTCGTCCGCGCTGGGCTCCGCCGGTACATCAGCGCGATCCGTCCCCACAACCTGGTCAGCGCCATCTTCCCGCGCCCGGCCTCCGGCGCCGGCTGGGATCTCGTCTTCTGCCGCAACGTCATCATCTACTTCGACACGGCGACGACGCAGCAGGTGCTCGCGCAGTTCCACCAGGCGCTCGTCCCGGGCGGCTACCTCTTCCTGGGCTACTCCGAGTCGCTCTTCCGGCTCTTCGAGGGGTTCGAGCTGACCGAGGTCGCCGGCGCGTTCCTCTACCGCCGGCCGGAGCGAGGCAGCCGCGTGGGCCCTCCGGCGCCCGCTGGTCAGCCGAGGGCGGCCCCCGGC
>JBAVTL010000091.1:0-16098 GCA_049696175.1 Anaeromyxobacteraceae bacterium | reverse complement strand
CCTCGCGGCGACGGTGGTGCGGCTGCGCGCGCTCGACGGCGGCGGCCGGGCCGGCTTCGGCTGGGTCCTGATGGCCTTCGCGGTGACCTGGGGCAACGACACGTTCGCCTACTTCGCCGGCCTGAACTTCGGGAGGCACAAGCTCTACGAGCGGATCTCGCCGAAGAAGAGCTGGGAGGGGGCGCTGGGCGGCGTCGCCGGCGCCCTCGCGGGCGCCTTCCTCGTGCGGACCTTCCTCCTGCCCGGGCTCGGCGCTCCGACGGTGCTCGCCGTGGCGCTCGGGGGCTCGATCCTCGGACCGCTCGGCGATCTCTCCGAGTCCATGGTGAAGCGCGCGGCGGGCGTGAAGGACTCGGGGAAGCTCATCCCGGGCCACGGCGGCGTGCTCGACCGGATCGACGCCCTCCTCTTCGTCGCGCCGTGGGTCTACGCCTGCGCGCTCCTCCTGCGCTGACCGGGATCGCATGGCGCGCGACGAGTCCACGAGCGGGAAGACGGAGTGGGGCGCAGGCGCCGCGCGCGGCGACCGCGCCGCGCGGCTCCAGCCCGGCGACGTCGTGGACGATCGCTACCGGATCGAGGCGCTCCTGGGCGAGGGCGGGATGGGCTCCGTCTTCGTGGCGCGCCACGTCCACATCGGGCGGACCGTGGCGCTCAAGGTCCTGCACCCGGAGCACTGCAAGGGCAAGGACGACCGCGAGCGGTTCCGGCGCGAGGCCGCGGTCGCGGTCCAGCTCCGCTCGCCGCACGTCGTCGAGGTGCTCGACTTCGGCGAGGATCCCCGCGGCCACTCGTACTACGCGATGGAGCTGCTCGAGGGGGAGTCGCTCCGGGCGCTCCTCGAGCGCGAGAAGCGCCTCTCGCCGGAGCGGGTCGTCCGCCTCCTGCGCCAGCTGCTCACCGGGCTCGCGACGGCGCACCAGGCCGGGGTAGTCCATCGCGATCTGAAGCCGGAGAACCTCTGGCTCGTCGGCACCGGGGCCGACCAGCTGCTCAAGATCCTCGACTTCGGCATCGCGAAGTTCCTGCAGCCGGGGGCGAGCCTCGACCAGACCGTGGTCGGGACCGTGGTCGGCACGCCCGAGTACCTGGCGCCCGAGCAGGCGGTCGGCGGCGCCGTGGACGCGCGCGCCGATCTGTACGCGACCGGGATCCTCGCCTTCGTCCTGCTCACCGGGCGCCACCCGTTCGACACCACAGACGTCAAGGCGCTCACCCGCGCCCACGCGTTCAACAAGGTGCCGAGCCCGACCACGGTCTCGCCAGAGCTGGCCGCGTGGCCGAAGCTCCTCGACTTCGTCGCGCTGGCGACGCAGAAGGATCGCGAGAAGCGCGCCAAGAGCGCTGGGGAGCTGCTCGAGCTGCTCGAGGGGGCGGAGCACGCCGAGCACCTGGCGACCTCCGCGGACGCCGGGGCCACCCGCAAGAGCATCACGGGCGGCGCGGTGCTCGTCGGGAAGCGGCCCGGGGCCAACCTGACGTTGGTGCTCGCCCGGATCGACGGCTGGGAGGAGCGCACCCCGGCGGGCGACGCCGAGCGGGCGCGGATCCTGGCCGACCACGACGCCGTGGCGCTCCCCGCCATCGGCGCGTTCGAGGGGCGGCGGCTGCGCTCCGCCGACGACGCGCTCCTGCTGGCGTTCACCTCCCCCACCGACGCGGTCCACTGCGCCGCGGCCCTGCACGACCGGTTCGCGAAGTCGCCGGTCGCGTGCGGCGGCCCGTCGCTCGCGCTCCGGATCGGCATCCACCAGGCCGAGGTCCGGTTCGAGGAGGGCGAGCTGACCGGTCCGACGATGGCCGCGCTGCAGGCGGTCGAGGAGCGGGCGGCGCCCGGCGAGGTCTGGCTCTCGCGCCCCGTCTACCTGACGATGAGCAGGAGCGAGGTGGCGCTGGAGCAGATGGGCGCCTGGCCGCTCGAGGGGATGCCCGAGCCGGCGCCGCTCTACCGCGTCGTCCGCGAGGTGGGCGATCTCCCCTACGGCGGCCGCCACCTCGCCCGCGTGGAGCGCGGGAGCCGCCTCTCACGCGGCCTCCTCGCGCCGTTCGCGTCCGGCCTCGCGAGCATCGAGACGTCAGGGGTGAACGAGGGGCGCGGCAGGGCCGCGATGCGCGTCACGCTCGCGGGGATGGGCATCGCCGTCCTGGGCGTGCTCTGGGCGGTCGCCTGGATCGCCGAGGCGCTCGTCGCGCTCGTCGCATGGAGCGGCTGGATCGCCTGGGGGCGCCCGGTGCCGCGCTCGGTCGAGGCGACGCGCGAGGGGGTCGCCTGGACCCGCGCCCGGCTCGGCGAGCGGGCGACGCTCCGCCAGCTCGCGCTGCACCGCCCGGGGAGGATCGGCAGGACGACGACGGGGACGGTGCCGAAGGTGGACGTCGTGGACGGGATCGACGTCGACGAGGACGTCGAGGTCCAGAAGAAGGGCTGATCGTTCTGGGTGATCACGTCGCCCACTGGCTCAGTAAATACCGTAGTGTCTGCGACCGCTTACGGTACTTAGCGCTCCCCGTCGTCCCTGCGTGTCCGACCCCGTGCTTAGAGTGCACGTCGAAGCAGCGGGGGATGGGACATGCGCGGCGTACCGAATGACTTCTGGGCGAAGTGCCGGACCGGGGCCGATGGGGAGCCGCCGGCATGGCATCCCCTCGTCGATCACTGCGCAGACGTCGCGGCGTGCTTCGAGGCGCTGTTGGCGCAGACGACCATTCGCCATCGCCTCGCTCGCCTCGCTGGCATGGAGGAGCTCGACGAGCGTGACCGACAGCGCCTCGCGTTCCTCGCGGCGCTGCACGACGTCGGAAAGTTCAACCTCGGCTTTCAGGCGCGATCGCGTCCTGGTGCCCCCGTCACGGCAGGACACGTTCGGGAGGTGCTGTCCTTCCTCGGCGCGACGCGTTACCCGGAGTCAGAGCCGTTCTCGAGGGCGCTGGGGCTCGAGGAGCTTGCGAACTGGACGCCGGACCTCGGCTATCTAGTTGCCGCGCTTTCTCATCACGGTCGGCTCGTCGCGCCCGACGCCGCGGACTTCTTCCGCGGTCTATGGAGCAAGCAGGGTGACCTGGACCCCTTCAAAGGCGTTCGGCGGCTCGCCGACCTCGCTCGCGGCTGGTTCCCCCGGGCGTTCGACGACGGACCGCCGTTGCCGGTTGCGCCCGCCGCGCAGCACGTGTTCTCGGGGCTGCTCACGCTGGCTGACTGGATTGGATCCGACGAATCGCACTTTCCGTTCAGCGAGCGGTGCGGTACCGACCGAATGGCATTCGCCCGGGGGCGAGCGGTCGCTGCGCTGGCGGTCATCGGGCTGGATCCCGCAGGCGCCCGTTCCGCGCTCGGGCAGGGCGCGCCCAGCTTCGCGCAGGTGTCCAGACACGCTCCGCGCCCCGCGCAGGCAGAGCTGTCGAAGATCGGAGTCCCGTCGCAGGGAAGCGTCGTCGTCCTGGAAGCCGAGACCGGATCTGGCAAGACCGAAGCGGCGCTGCTCCATTTCCTGAGGCTCTTCCAGGCAGGCGCGGTAGACGGCATGTACTTTGCGCTGCCCACGCGTACCGCGGCGACCCAGATCCACGCCCGCGTCTGCGCGGCGGTGGAGCGAGCCTTCCCCGCCCCGCTTACGCGCCCCACGACGGTGTTGGCAGTCCCCGGCTACCTCCCAGCGGAGGCAGCGCCCGGGACTGCGCTGCGCGATCCGAGTGAGCTCGGGCCTGAGGAACGCGAGCGGTCGCGTCACCGTAGCTGGGCGTCGGAGCGGCCGAAGCGCTACATGGCGGGCGCCGTGGTCGTCGGAACCATCGACCAGGTCCTGCTGTCAGCGCTGCAGGTGCCTCACGCCCATCTGCGAGCGTCGGCGCTCCTGAGGCATCTTCTGGTCGTCGACGAGGTGCACGCTTCTGACGCTTACATGAACCGGATCCTGGAGGAGGTCCTCAGGCATCACGTCGACGCGGGCGGGCACGTACTTCTCATGTCGGCGACGCTTGGATCGATCGCCCGGGAGAGGCTCGTCAACCCTGGAGCGAGACGACGCCCCACGCTAGCCGCTGCAGTCCTGGTGCCCTATCCCGTTGTCACCGTGGCCGTGGATCGACTGGGAGTCGAGAGCCGGCCCGTGGAGCGCGAGGGAACCCGCCGAATCGACATCGAATTGCGGCCCCAGATGGACGATCCCGCGGCGATCGCCCGCATTGCTCTCGACGCGGCTGCGCGTGGCGCCCGCGTGCTGGTCCTCCGAAACACGGTCCGTGGCGCGGTTCAGACACAGGAGCAGCTGGAGGCAGCTGCAGGCGGGGACAGTGGGTGGCTCTTCCGCTGTGCCGGCGAGCCTGCGCTACATCATGCCCGGTTCGCCCGGGAGGATCGGGCCCTTCTGGACGCGGCAATCCAGATGCGATTCGGAGAGGGGAGCCCCTCCGGAGGCTGCGTCGCCGTCGCCACGCAGACCGTGCAGCAGAGCCTCGATCTGGACGCCGATCTCATGGTGACCGACCTCTGTCCGATGGACGTTCTGCTCCAGAGGCTCGGTCGCTTGCACCGTCACCATCGGACATCGCGGCCGGACGGCTTTGAGTCGCCACGCGCTGTCGTGCTGGCTCCCAAGGCGGCCATCGGCTCCTTCATCATTGGAAAGACAGGTAAGGCGTCAGGCCCGCACGGGCTCGGGAGCGTCTACAGCGACCTCCGAATCATAGAGGCCACGCGCAGACTCCTTGAGGGAGTGGGACACGTCGAGACGCCCACGATGAGCCGCGAGCTCGTCGAGCGGACCACGCACCCCGAGGCGATGGATGCCCTGGTTCGCGAGTGCGGGGGGGCCTGGGTGCAGCACGCCCAGGCGATGAAGGGGAGCACCCTGGCGAACACCTCCCAGGCTGGGCTGAACCTCGTTGACTGGTCGTTGTCGATATCCGACCGAGCTGTCGCGTTCGGGGCGGGTGACCTCGCTCAGCAGATCAAGACACGCCTCGGAGAAGGTACCCGGGTCGCTCGCTTCGAGCGGCCGTTAATCGGCCCCTTTGGCGCCGGGATCTCCGAGCTGAACATCCCCCCGTGGCTGGCTCGCGACGCCCCTGAGGATGCAAGTCCCATGATCGAGGACGCCTGTCCTGGGCGGATCCAGTTCCGCTTCGGCAGCACTCGAAGCCTCGTGTACGACCGGCTCGGTCTCCGCGCCTTAAAGGTCGAGCCCAGATAGAGGAGGACGACAATGGCCAAGTGCGCGAACGATCTACTCACCGACCCAGTGTTCAGTGTTCGGCGCGGGGGCGTCATCCGCCATCACTCCCTTCCGGAGGTGCTCGCCCTTCTCGGCAAGGACGAGGTGGACGCGTTCACAGGCCTGCAGGCGCACCAAGCCCACGCCTGGCACGCATTCCTCGTTCAGCTCGCGGCCGTCGCGCTCGCCAGCGGCGGAGGGAAGAGCCCGTCGCTGTCGGCAGTGTCGGCGAAGCGGTGGCGCGAGCTGCTCACCGAGCTGGCGGATGGTGAGGAGTCGGCTTGGAGGTTGGTCGAGCCCGACCTGCGGAAACCCGCTTTCATGCAGCCCCCCATGACGGCGAAGAGGCTCGACGGGTGGAAGGGTCCCTTCCCGTACCCAGATGAGATCGACGTGCTCGTCACAGCGAAGAACCATGACGTGAAGGGGGCCAGGGTTCGCCAGCCGGCCGCGCAGCATTGGGCATATGCGCTCGTGTCGCTCCAGACGATGCAGGGCTTTCTCGGCAGAGGAAATTACGGGATCGCGCGAATGAACGGTGGGTTCGCGAGCCGTCCCGGCGTCGGTGTGTCGCCAGATCTCCGGCTCGCGCCGAGGTTTCGCCGAGACGTCAAGGCCTGCCTGGAGGCGCGGGACTCCATTGGCGAACGACTCGAAATGCCTGACCAAGCGGGAATTGCTCTCCTATGGCTGGATGCTTGGGATGGCAAGAAGTCGCTGCCGATCAGCCACTGCGACCCACTGTTCATCGAGATCTGCCGCCGCGTTCGCCTTGTAGCAGGTGAGGATGATCGGACGAGCGCCTGGACCCGCCCCACCGACGTGCCCAGGGTCGATGCGGAGCGACTGAACGGCGACACCGGTGACCCTTGGACGCCAGTCAACAAGGCGAAGGGCAAGGCGTTCACGGCAACCCGCGCTGGATTCGCCTACCGCGTCACGCGAAACCTGTTGCTCTCCGGCGAATTTCGGCCCGGAGCGGCGCTCCAGGTGAAGCCGGGCGATGGCGCAGGCTTCTTCATCGGACAGGTCCTGGCACGCGGGCAAGGCGAAACCAATGGTCTCCATGAGCGGTACCTCCCGCTGCCACCCAGGGTGCTCGCGATCCTTCGGAGGGACGGCTCGGAGCGGATACGCCTCGGGGCCTTGGCGGAGCGCCGCGTCGCGGCCGTAGACAGGATCCTGCAGAGCGCGCTGAAGCCCGCGCTTCTGACCCTGCTACAGGCCGCGCCGGAGCGGCTCAACTTCAAGGACAAGCGGGCCGACGGCTGGCTCGCCGACGCCGACCACGCCGTCGACGTCGTCTTCTTCGAGCACCTCTGGAGAGACTTGGACCTCGCAGAGACGGACGCGGACGAGCGGTGGATTCAGACTCTCGCGTCGATTGCGCGCGCGTCGCTGGCGTGGGCCGCAGAGCGCGCCCCCATTCCGTCGATTCGCCGCTACCGCGCCGCGGCCGCCTCAGAGCGCGTGCTCGAGGGCGCGCTGCGCAACAAGTTCCCCTCCCTGGTTATCACCGGAAAGGAGCAGGTCCATGAGTGAAGCAGAAGCGAAGCCGCCGAGTAAGGAGGTCGGCATCGCCTCCATCGTCGGGCGGATCGCGCAGTACGTGAACAAGGGGCTCTCGCCCGGCGACGTCGCCCAGCTTCGGCGCATCACATGGGCGGATGCCAACTGCCGCGCCTTTTGGCGGCTAGCGGCGGAAGTCCTCGTGCCAGATGGCGCGATACCGGAAGGTGCCGGCCGTGATGACGCCGAGCGGCGTTGGGCAGTCATCCTCAACGCCATCGCCCTGGCCAACGGGCTCTACGCACCCCGGCGGAGGATGGGGGCGGCGCTAGCAGACGCAGGGTTCTCCGAGTTGCGCTTCGTGCGCCTACTGCGCGCGAGCGGCCCGGCTGTGGGCAGTGCCGCGGCCACGGCGGTTCGGTACCTCGCGGCCAAGGGAGAGCCGTTCGACTTCGCCGAGCTTGCCCTGCTGGTCCTGAGCGACGGGCGTGCGGACGAGGCGGACGTCCGGAAACGTCTCGCCCGCTCCTACTACGCCGCCGAGAATGCGAAGGCCTGAACCAGATGTCATCGACAACCGACAACGGGAGCACAGACATGAACCGATTCCTCCAGATCCACACGCTCACCTCCTATCCCGCTAGCCTCCTCAATCGTGACGACGCCGGCTTTTCCAAGCGAATGCCATTCGGCGGGGTGACGAGGACGCGGGTGTCGTCGCAGTGTCTGAAGCGGCATTGGCGGGTCTTCGACGGTGAGAACTCGCTGAAGTCCCTTGGCCCCTCCTCGGTCCGCTCGCGCCACACCTTCGATCACCTCATCGCAAAGGTGCTGGAGAAGGAGGGCGTCGTGAAGGAGCTGGCGGAGGCGGCGACGCGCGCCGTCATGGAGGCCGTTCTAGGGAAGAGCGCGAAGGCGAAGAAGGCGGATGCCGCTCAGAACGCTGACGGCGGCGACGCGAAGACGAACGACGCTAGTCGCTCGGGGCTCGAGACCGGGCAGATCACCGTCCTCGGGAAGCCAGAGGTGGAGTACCTCGCGGCCATCGCGCGAGAGGCCTGCAGAGCCACCAGCGATCCGGCGAAGGTCGGCAAGGTGGTGGCCGAGAAGCTCGGCCGCGACGAGAAGAGGAACCTGGAGCAGCTGAGGCTGGCGGCGGGGCTCGACGCGGCGATGTTCGGTCGAATGGTCACGAGCGACATTCTCGCCCGCGGTGACGCAGCCGTTCACGTTGCGCATGCGATCACCGTTCATGCCGAGGCGTCCGAGAGCGACTACTTCTCTGCCGTTGATGAGCTCCTGCGGGACGGCGAGGACGAAGAGCTCGGCAGCGGTCATATCGGCTCCAACGAGCTCACGTCGGGCCTGTTCTACGGCTACGTAGTGCTCGACCTCCCGCTGTTGGTGTCGAACCTGGAGGGCGGCCAGAAGTGGAAGGACGCGGACCGTGGCCTGGCTGCACTGGTGGCCGAGCGGATGGTGCATATGGCGGCGACGGTCTCGCCTGGGGCCAAGCTCGGGTCTACGGCGCCGTACGCTTACGCTCACGCGGTGATGGTCGAGGCGAGCAATGCGCAGCCCAGAACCCTGGCGAATGCCTTCCTGTCGCCCGTGCGGGAACGCCCCGACCTCCTCGCCGCGACGTACGACGCGTTAGGAGCGCACGTGTCTGATCTGGACCGCATGTACGGGGACCCGCCCGCTCGCCGGGTCGCCGCGCTTGGTCCCTCCAAGGAACTGATCGAGCGTGTTCGCGCGCCGGGCAACGACTCGCTCGCGGGTCTCGCGAAGTGGGCGGGGTCGATCGTCACGGGGGACTGATCGTGGATGTCCTCCTGCTTCGCCTGGACGCACCTCTCGTCAGCTTCGGTGGGCCCGCAGTCGACAACCTCGGCGTCGTGCTGCCGTTTCCGGGAGCCGCTATGCTCACCGGCCTGCTCGGGAACGCGCTCGGATACGAACACCGAGATGCCGATCGACTCGGGGCACTGCAGGCTCGCCTACGTTACGCGGTACGCGTCGATCGCAACCCGGAGCGGCTTACGGACTTCCAGACAGTAGACCTCGGCCAGGCCTGGATGGAGACGGGAGGCTGGACCACCGCCGGTGCTGTAGACCAGCGCGGGAAAGGGGACGCGACGAGCGGCACGCACATCCGCTACCGGGACTTCTGGGCGGACGGGGTGTTCACGATCGTCGTCGGACTCGTCAGCCCGGACGGGGAGCCCACTGTGGACCAGCTTGAAGCGGCGCTGCTCGAGCCGGCACGCCCGCTCTTCATCGGTAGGAAGACGTGCCTCCCGGCGGCGCCGATCCTCCTGGGTCGCGCGCGCGCCAACGGCCTCGTCGATGCGCTGAGAGCCGCGCCACCCATCACATGCGACCGATGGCGCGGCGAGAAGGCAACGCCGCTGCTTGCGTGGTGGCCTGACGACGAAGGTGAGCCAAGCGCTCCCCATGTCGTACCCGTCGTGGACGAACGCGATTGGGCGAACCAGATCCATGTCGGAAGGCGGATGGTGCGGCAGGGTCTAATCGAACTCACGGAGGGCGAGAATGCCCGGTAACCTCTTCCTCGTTCAAATGGACTTCCAGGTGGAGCGCCTGTTCGCTCTCGGCCGCCGCCGTCGCCTGCCGCTTCGTGAGGCCGATCTCGGCTATCTCGTCCACTGCGCGACGCGCGAGCTCTTCGGCGAGCGGGCTCCCAGTCAGTTCTTCGTCGCGAACGAGCGACATGGAGTTGCCGAGGTGTTGGCTTACACGGATCGCTCGGAGGCCGAGTTGGCTGAGGACAGTCGCTCGGCAACTCGGGACGCGCTCGACACAGTCGGGGTGCCGCAAATTCGCGTGAGGGAGATGCCAGTGTCGTGGCGAACTGGGCGCGCGCTAGCCTTCGAGGTCCGTGCGTGCCCAATCGTTCGGCTCAGCTCGGCGAGTGCGCGCTACCGCAAGGGGGCGGAGATCGACGCGTTCCTTGCGGCGTGTGCCAGGACGGACGCACCCGTCGATCGCGAGCAGGTGTACAGGGACTGGCTGTCGGTGGAGCTCGAACGCAGGGGAGGTGTGCGCGCAAGAAGCGTGCGGGTCTCTGCGTTCCAGCGGGAGCGCCTGCTGCGGCGCGATCATGGGCGCGAGCGCCGTCCCCATTCCGTGGAACGGCCCAGTGTGCTCTTCCAAGGCCAACTCGAGGTGACCGATGGCGCTGCGTTCGACGCGCTCCTAAGGCGCGGAGTGGGACGCCATCGCGGCTTCGGCTTCGGGATGCTGCTGCTGCGGCCGGTGAGGTAGCTCATGCTGGAAGGGCGCCTCGGAATCGACACCGCCCGCATCCCGCACAGCGACCGCCGCGGCTTGTTGTGGCTCGCGCGCGGGAACCTCACGGTCGAGGACGGCACGCTGCGCTTTCGGACCGCAGGCGGCGGGGATCTGCCGCCGGGCGACTACGGAATTCCATTCCAGATGGTCACGGCGATCATTCTGGAGCCGGGGACGACGGTGAGCCACGATGCGCTGCGGCTCCTCGCGCGTCACGGGACGGGGCTCGTCGCGGTCGGTGAGGATGGCGTGCGATTCTACGCGAGCCTGCCGTTTGGTCCCGACGACTCCCGGTTGGCGCGGCGACAAGCGGCGCTCTGGTCGGACGCGGCGGGAGGAAAGACGACCCTCGCGCGCCGCATGTATGCGTGGCGGTTCGGTGAGGTCCTACCGGATGAGGACCTGGACACCCTGCGGGGCATCGAGGGGGCCCGCGTTCGGGAACTCTATCGGCGCCTTGCTGAGCAGCATGGCGTGCAGTGGTCGGGGCGCAAGTACGACCGGGCCAACCCGGAGGCGAGCGATCCCGCCAATCAGGCGATCAACCATGCGTCGAGCGCGGTCGAGGCGGCTGCGCAGATCGCGGTCGCAGTGACCGGCGCCATTCCACAGCTAGGCTTCATCCACGAAGACTCCGGGAACGCCTTCTGCCTAGACGTGTCTGACCTCTTCAGGGAGTCGGTGACGCTCCCAGCGGCGTTTGCAGGCGTGCGGGAGTGGTCAACGCGCAAGTCAGACTCGCTCGAACGCATCGTTCGGCGAAAAGCGGGGCGGGTCGTACGAGCGAAGGACATCGTCCCGGCGATGATCGATCGCATCAAGGAGTTGCTCGATGGCGATGACGCTAGTGGTGACCCGTGACGTGCCGCAACGGTTTCGAGGGTTCCTCGCGTCCTGCATGCTGGAGATCGCGCCCGGCGTCTACACGTCCCCCGACATGACGCGGGGCGTTAGAGATCGGGTCTGGGCCGTCCTCTCTTCGTGGTTTGGCGCCGTAGGTCGCGGGGATGTCGTGCTCGCGTGGAACGATCCGGGTTCCCCCTGCGGACTAGAGTTCAGGGTGCTCGGAGACCCACCAAAGGACCTTCACGACGAGAACGGCGTGGTCCTTGTCCGTCGCGCGCTGAGTACAAGTGACCGCACTCTGACAACAAAATAGGAAATCTCGAGATCGCTCAACGGTCGCGTAGTACCCTCTTGTGTAAGAGGCTCCCCCGCGCTCGCGGGGATCGACCTTGGTCGGCTCCGATCTCGATGGCGCCCGATGCGGCTCCCCCGCGCTCGCGGGGATCGACCGTCTCGGCGCTGTTGTGCCCGTTCCCTTGGTGGGGCTCCCCCGCGCTCGCGGGGATCGACCCGCCCACTGGTACGGGCGCCCGCTCCAGGTGATGGCTCCCCCGCGCTCGCGGGGATCGACCCCTGGCGATCGAGGCAACGACCCGGTCGATCTTGGCTCCCCCGCGCTCGCGGGGATCGACCGTGTGGTTTTCCGTCAAGGCGAACGTCGATGACGGCTCCCCCGCGCTCGCGGGGATCGACCACGATCATGGCTCTCACGACCAAGTACGATGTCGGCTCCCCCGCGCTCGCGGGGATCGACCCCGTCGAGCTTCGCGATCTCCGCGCGCATCTGCGGCTCCCCCGCGCTCGCGGGGATCGACCCTAGACGGGATTCGATGTATTGCCGTTATTAAGGGCTCCCCCGCGCTCGCGGGGATCGACCCCGCCGCGCCCTGACTGGCTCCTGCGGTCCCCGGGCTCCCCCGCGCTCGCGGGGATCGACCCATGCCTCTCCACACGATCACGACCAAGGATCGGGCTCCCCCGCGCTCGCGGGGATCGACCCGGGAAGAGCCCGCTCGCGGCCGCCGTTGCTGCGGCTCCCCCGCGCTCGCGGGGATCGACCCCTCGAGGGGGCGACGGCCGTCGCCCTGATCCTGGCTCCCCCGCGCTCGCGGGGATCGACCCGTCCGGCTCGACCTCGTTGCCAGTGAACGGAGGGCTCCCCCGCGCTCGCGGGGATCGACCTGGATCG
This sequence comes from Anaeromyxobacteraceae bacterium, assembly GCA_049696175.1. Lineage (GTDB taxonomy): Bacteria > Myxococcota > Myxococcia > Myxococcales > Anaeromyxobacteraceae > DATIVK01. Next base: position 4,029 of record JBAVTL010000091.1, on the reverse strand, counting down.
AGATCAACGTCCCAGCCCCAACGGCGGGCTCCCCCGCGCTCGCGGGGATCGACCCATCACCAGCCGACTGCTCGCGCGAGGTGGGCAGGCTCCCCCGCGCTCGCGGGGATCGACCCCAGTCGCTTGTTGGCTTGGTCCCAGTAGAGCGGGCTCCCCCGCGCTCGCGGGGATCGACCCGAGATCAGCGGGATCGCCATGGCTCAGTACCCGGCTCCCCCGCGCTCGCGGGGATCGACCCTCGACGGGCTCAAGGGGGTCGCGCGGCTGCACGGCTCCCCCGCGCTCGCGGGGATCGACCTGGTCCGTCTCGGTGAGTAGCGCGGCGGCGATGGGCTCCCCCGCGCTCGCGGGGATCGACCCGAGGCGGCGAAGGCGGCGCTCGACGAGACGATGGCTCCCCCGCGCTCGCGGGGATCGACCTGATCGCGGCATCCTCGTTGATCGCGAAGTCCGGGCTCCCCCGCGCTCGCGGGGATCGACCCTCGCTCAGGAGCACGTCCTTGGTCGGGATCTCGGCTCCCCCGCGCTCGCGGGGATCGACCCGTGAGCGTCCCTGTTACGCGGCTCTCCCCCGCGGCTCCCCCGCGCTCGCGGGGATCGACCCGCGGAGGTGATGATCCTTCGCGTCGATGACGAGGCTCCCCCGCGCTCGCGGGGATCGACCCTCGCCCGAGATGAGTATGCGGGTCAAGACGATGGCTCCCCCGCGCTCGCGGGGATCGACCCACCCGAGGTGCTCTGAGCCCGGTTGCGTCCTGGGCTCCCCCGCGCTCGCGGGGATCGACCCCTCGCCGTCGAAGAAGACTCGCCGCGTTGCCGGGCTCCCCCGCGCTCGCGGGGATCGACCCGACGCCGCCCAGGACCGCACCGACGGGTTCGCGGCTCCCCCGCGCTCGCGGGGATCGACCCCGGCCGTCATCGTCGTCGCTCGGGTACTCTGCGGCTCCCCCGCGCTCGCGGGGATCGACCCGGCGGACCTATTTCTGCGGCATCATCATGGGGGGCTCCCCCGCGCTCGCGGGGATCGACCTGAGCCTGGCGACGGGCCCCTGCTCGAGCTGATGGCTCCCCCGCGCTCGCGGGGATCGACCTTCTGGTTTGCCACTGACAACGGGGCAGGGCGTGGCTCCCCCGCGCTCGCGGGGATCGACCCTGCACTACGAGTTGGCGAGCGACTCGAAGGACGGCTCCCCCGCGCTCGCGGGGATCGACCCTACTGGTCTGCGCTCGCGAAGGATGGCGCGGCGGCTCCCCCGCGCTCGCGGGGATCGACCCTGGGCGATCTGGTCGAGCTGACCGTCGACGTCGGCTCCCCCGCGCTCGCGGGGATCGACCCATTAGCTATGCAGCTAGTGATCTTGCGGACCTGGCTCCCCCGCGCTCGCGGGGATCGACCGTAGGACGCGATCCCAGCCGAGAGCGTCGACTTGGCTCCCCCGCGCTCGCGGGGATCGACCTTCCTGCGCAGGTGGGCCGCCAGCGCGGTAGGTGGCTCCCCCGCGCTCGCGGGGATCGACCCGGGATGGGCAAGTACGACAAGGCGCCTCAGTGGGCTCCCCCGCGCTCGCGGGGATCGACCCCCTCACCCCGTCTCAGGCTCTCATCGACGCGAGGCTCCCCCGCGCTCGCGGGGATCGACCCCCGCCCTTGCGTCGGTGCGCGGCTTCCTCGGCGGCTCCCCCGCGCTCGCGGGGATCGACCCCCGAAAGGAATGACCCGTGACCCGTCCAGTGCGGCTCCCCCGCGCTCGCGGGGATCGACCCGCCTTCGCAACATCACTGCTCGCTGCGTTGCCGGCTCCCCCGCGCTCGCGGGGATCGACCCCAGCCACCCGTCCTGCACCGTGACGAGCCTGCGGCTCCCCCGCGCTCGCGGGGATCGACCCTCGCCCCGCATGTACCCTCGCACCTTCGCCAGGGCTCCCCCGCGCTCGCGGGGATCGACCCGGGTCGGGGGCCAGTGGCCCGGCGTCTCAGCCGGCTCCCCCGCGCTCGCGGGGATCGACCCGTGCTGATGGAGGTCAAGACGCCGCTCCCCGCGGCTCCCCCGCGCTCGCGGGGATCGACCCCCGCCGGGACTGTTGATGTGGATCGCCAGTTCGGCTCCCCCGCGCTCGCGGGGATCGACCCGCGACGATGCGACGGAAGCGGGGCCGCGACGTGGCTCCCCCGCGCTCGCGGGGATCGACCCTGCTTTGCCATATAGTCTATCTTGCCATTTCGGGCTCCCCCGCGCTCGCGGGGATCGACCCCCCTTCTGGAAGGCCGGGGGCGTCAACTTCCCGGCTCCCCCGCGCTCGCGGGGATCGACCCGCGATCCGCATCCTCACCGATCACCCCGACTGGGCTCCCCCGCGCTCGCGGGGATCGACCCAAGGAGCAGGCGGCGAGGTGGCTCAAGAAGATGGCTCCCCCGCGCTCGCGGGGATCGACCCTGGCAGCACTGCGCCCGCGTCGTGTTCGTCGGGGCTCCCCCGCGCTCGCGGGGATCGACCCCAGACGCACGTTGACCCGGGGCCGGACTTCCCGGCTCCCCCGCGCTCGCGGGGATCGACCCTACCTAGCCGTGCTGCGCCGGGTCTACAGCCTGGCTCCCCCGCGCTCGCGGGGATCGACCCCTCCCGGCCGACTCCGAGAAGGGGGACATCCCGGCTCCCCCGCGCTCGCGGGGATCGACCCCGACGGAGAAGGCCATGTGACCCGCGACCTGCGGCTCCCCCGCGCTCGCGGGGATCGACCCCATGGCGATCAAGCCCTGCAAGGAGTGCGGCAGGCTCCCCCGCGCTCGCGGGGATCGACCCGAACCCGTGCCAGTGGCCGGCCGCGCTAGCGTGGCTCCCCCGCGCTCGCGGGGATCGACCCCCGGGAGCGGCCCCGTGGAGAGCCGCTCCCGGGGCTCCCCCGCGCTCGCGGGGATCGACCCGGCTACGAGTACGCCGGGTGGAAGGCGGCGAAGGCTCCCCCGCGCTCGCGGGGATCGACCTTGAACCCGATCCGGTCCGCGTGGCTGCACGTCGGCTCCCCCGCGCTCGCGGGGATCGACCCGGATGGATCATCGGCGGCGCGCTGGCGCTCGTGGCTCCCCCGCGCTCGCGGGGATCGACCCCCTGTCACCGCCTGGGATACCTGCGTCAGCGCGGCTCCCCCGCGCTCGCGGGGATCGACCCGCGACGTGGGGGCAACTCGCCGAGGAGTTCGTGGCTCCCCCGCGCTCGCGGGGATCGACCCCAGTACCTGGTCCTCCGCCCGCACTGCTGGCTGGCTCCCCCGCGCTCGCGGGGATCGACCCTGACGGAGCGCATTCAGCAGGACATGATGTCCGGCTCCCCCGCGCTCGCGGGGATCGACCCCTGAGAATCCCCTTCGTCGCGGTCGAGTTCGAGGCTCCCCCGCGCTCGCGGGGATCGACCCCAGCCAGCGGCGGCGATCCCCGCCTTCATTACGGCTCCCCCGCGCTCGCGGGGATCGACCCTGGCCGCGTTGGCGGACCTCGACGAGGCGACGGGCTCCCCCGCGCTCGCGGGGATCGACCCCTAGACGAGTGCCTCTACTCCTACGCTGCGTGGGCTCCCCCGCGCTCGCGGGGATCGACCGTGGATCGAGTGGGTCAACCTCGCGGCGTCTGCGGCTCCCCCGCGCTCGCGGGGATCGACCCGGGATCACCAGCGCGTGGGTGCTCGATCAACTGGCTCCCCCGCGCTCGCGGGGATCGACCCGCGCGCCGCTGGGGGCCGCAGGTGCAGGTCCAGGCTCCCCCGCGCTCGCGGGGATCGACCCACCGACAACTGCCGGATCCGCACCGGCAAGATGGCTCCCCCGCGCTCGCGGGGATCGACCCGCATACTTGCTGATTTCCGCGTCGATTTGCTGGGCTCCCCCGCGCTCGCGGGGATCGACCCGCGGTGACGGTCGCGGTCGACCATTACGCGCGGGCTCCCCCGCGCTCGCGGGGATCGACCCGTGCCCCCGGACCGCGCACACCATGCGCGCGAGGCTCCCCCGCGCTCGCGGGGATCGACCCGCTAAGACG
>JBAVTL010000090.1:0-9079 GCA_049696175.1 Anaeromyxobacteraceae bacterium | reverse complement strand
GTCACGCGGTGGCAAAGTTTCCAGCCCCCGCGATCACCGCGCTCCGCCGCCGGCGTCGCAGAGGCGGCGGGGGCCGAGACCGGTTCAGATGGGCCGGTGGTTCACGGCGCTACGCGGGAACCAACAGGGGGTGACAGACCCCCTCCGTGTCCGGCACTGGGCTCCCGTGACGACACCCGGGACCCCGTGCCGGAGCCGAGTGCCGGGTGCAGCCGCGAATCGGATCGGTGCGGCAGCGTCGCGAGCACGCGAGAGAGAGATCACCAAGGCATGCTTCGCTCAGATGCCGTCCGTTATTACGGATTTTCGTCCGCCTCGGACTGAGGCGCCTCCGGGCCAGTCCCATTCTGAGCCCCGTACGACGGCCTCCGCCATCTTGGAGGAGTTGTGCACGGGCCTTGCACAGTGAGCCTCCACCTACTCGACGGCGCCTCGCTCACCCCTTCAACGGGACCAATCACCGTGATCCTCAGAAGCCTACTGCCGCTGACGCTCCTCCTCGCCGCAGCACAGGTCCGCGCCCAGGGCGCCCCGTCTGCCTCCCAGCCGCCCGAGAGCCCGCCGACCGCCACCTCCAGGGCCGCCGAGCTGGAGGCTCTCAAGAAGGAACTGAAGGAGTTGAGGGCCCGCATCGAGGGCGAAGGCGCGACCCGCGGCGACGTTCAGGGCGTCCAGGCCGACCTCGAGAACTTCAAGTACCAGTACCAGCGCGACCGCGAGACAAAGAGCGCGCTCTCCACGCGAAACCTGCTCATCAGCGGGATCGTCCAGGCCCGCGGCGCGTACTACGGCGCCTACATCAACTCTCCCGTGAACAAGGCGGTCGCCGCCACCTCCGTCAACAACCCGGCGCTCCTGGACGACCGGAAGACCACCTTCGACATCCCCCAGGCGATCCTGGCCTTCAACGGCCTCCTCTACCGGGACTACGAGCAGGCGAGGAACCTGGGCTTCACCCTCAGCGCAGCCGCCACACCTGTCGCAGGCGCCCTCAACGCCTACCTCGGGGTCCTGGACGCGAACCTCACCTACCAGCTGCTCCCGACCATCGAGAATGACGGCCCGCGCCTCTCGCTCACCCTCGGCCAGCAGCTCGTCCCGTTCGGCCTGGAGAGCAACACCAACGAGGAGTTCAAGCCGGTCATCAACAACGCGCAGTTCGTGGGACAGGCCGGCCTGGGCGCTCGCCAGATCGGCCTGGTGGCCCGCGGCGAGTTCTTCACGCAGTTCGACTTCGGCTACGCCTATCGCCAGGCGCTGCTGGCTTTCGCGCTCGGGATCGTGAACGGGACCGGACCCAACCGCGACGACGACAACGCCTTCAAGGACGTCGTCGCGCGCGTCGCCCTCACCCTCCCCGCCGAGTACGACTCCTGGCTCCGCGAGCTGCGGATCGGCGCGTCCGCCTACCTCGGCCGCGCGTCTCTCGGCAACGGGGCCGTCGCACCTGCGACCGCCGCGTTGGTCGCGACCGGCCTCAAGAACCGGTTCGGTGTCGACGTCTACTACAACCACTTCCCGCTCGGCTTCACCTACGAGGCCGTCAGGTCGGTGGACGACGTCTGGGACTCGGCGAGCGCCGCGGAGGTCCGCCACAACGGGTTCGGACAGACCGCCACCGCGTTCTACAGCTTCGGCCAGCAATTCCTGAAGAGCATCAAGACGCAGGGGAAGTTCGACGACTGGTGGCCGAAGACCTGGCAGCCCTTCGTCCGCTACGACCGCTGGGCCGCCGACCTCGGGAAGCAGGGCGCAGCCAACGAGATCTACACGGGCGGCCTCAACGTCTTCTTCGCGGAGACGACGAAGGCGCAGATCAACGTGAACCGCAGGCTCCAGCACGTCGTCGGCGCCGACAACGTGGCCTCCACCGAGCTGCTCGCACAGGTCCAGTTCGGCTTCTAGGCCGACCCACACGGAGAATCCGACATGACACGCACGCTCCTGGCACTGCTCCTCACGGCCCTCTCGACCGCCGCTGCGGCCGAAGACAAGCCCTCGGTCATCCGCATCGGCTACGCCGGCGTCGGCGCAGGCGGCCGCCCCGTGGCGGGCGGGGGGCCGTCCTCCATCGTCACCGACCAGGGGGCGCTGGTGAACGAGTTCAAGGCTGACGGCATCGCCATCAAGACCACCTACTTCACGGGTGCCGGGCCGGCGGTGAACGAGGCGATCGCCAATGGGCAGCTCGACTTCGCGCTCCAGGGCGACCTGCCCGCGCTGGTGGCGAAGGCTGGCGGGCTCCCCACGAAGCTGCTCCTCGCCCAGACCCGGGCCGATGCGATCTACGTCAACGTGCCCGCGGGCTCTCCAGCGAAGTCGCTCGAGGACCTCAAGGGGAAGCGGATCGCCGTCTTCAAGGGGACCAACCTCCAGCTCGCCTTCTACCGGGTGCTGGAGAGCCGGGGGCTGAAGGACTCCGACTTCAAGCTCATAAACATGTCGATCTTCGACAGCAACGCCGCGCTGCTGTCGAACGACATCGACGCGCAGGTCTCCGGGGCCGACGTGTTCCCGCTCGTCGATCGCGGGGTCGCGAGGATCATCTACTCGACCCAGGGTGATCCGAAGCTCGGTCGCGTCAGCCACCTGCTCGTGACCGAGAAGTTCGCCGCGAAGTATCCGCAGACCGTCCAGCGGGTGGTGAACGTCCACCTGAAGGGCTCGGCCTGGCTCGCCGACGAGGCGAACCGTGCCCGCGCCTACCAGATCTGGACGAAGAGCGGCTACGGCCTGCCGTCGTGGAAGGGGGACTGGGACGGCGACATTCTCCGGGACCGGTCCTCGCCCCTCTTCGACGAGTTCTACCGCGCCCAGTACAAGCGGCTGCTCAAGGCCGGGCGCGAGCTGAAGCTCGTGCGCCGCGACATCGACATCGACGCGTGGCTCGACCCGACCTGGCTCAACCGGGGGATCGCGACCCTCGGGCTCCAGAGCCTCTGGCGCGAGCTGGACGCGGACGGAAACCCGAAGCCCACCAAGCCGGTCGTCAGCCGTTAACCAGCACGAAGAGAAAGGGTTCGTCGATGGACACCGACGCCACCGCAGGGCTGCTGCTAGACCAGGAGCTCGGTCCCCGGACCGAGACGGCTCTCCGAGCGCGACGCTTCCTCGGGCCCGCGCGCCGCGTCGCCGCGGCGCTCCGTCGCCCGGCGGTCGCCAGCGCTGGAATGATCGTCACGGCGGCGATCCTCCCGGCGATCCTCCTCGCGCTCTGGCAGCTCGTCGCGGTGCGCGAGTGGGTGTCACCCTTGATCCTGCCGCCGCCCGCGATGGTCTGCCAGACGCTCCGTGAGCTCTGGGGCGACGGGACGATCCTCTCCAACCTGGGCGTCAGCGCCATCCGCGTCGCGAAGGGCTTCGGGCTCGGAGCCTTCGTCGGGCTCTCCCTGGGCACGGCGTTCGGCCTCTCCTCCTCCTTCCGCAGCTACGTGCAGCCGACCGTTCTAGCCGTCTACCAGGTCAACGTCATGGCCTGGATCCCGCTGCTGATCCTCGTCTTCGGGATCGACGAGCCGCTGAAGACGGCGGCGATCACGTACTCCGCTGCCCTACCAGTGACGCTCAACACCGCCAAGGGGATCGCCGGCATTCCGGCGAAGTGGTTCGAGCTGGCCCGCGTCCACCAACTCCCACGCCTCGAGGTCATCTGGAAGATCGCGATTCCGGCCGCGCTCCCCGCGCTCTTCACCGGGCTTCGCGCCGGGCTGGGCGCCGCGTGGATGTCCCTCGTCGTGGTCGAGCTCATCGCCTCGAGCGAGGGGGTCGGCTTCATGGTGGTGTGGGGGCGCCAGCTCTTCCAGCTCGACGTCGTGATCGCCGCCATCGTCGTGATCGGCGTGGTCGGCCTGGGCCTCGATCTGGTCCTGAACGCGGCCGAGCGGCGTCTGCGGCGCTGGCAGCGCGCGGCGTTCTAGGGGGAACGACGTGGCGAACTCCATCGCACATTCCCGCAGCTCCCTGGCTCCGCTGCGCGGGCTCGTCCTGCCGGCTGCGCTCCTGCTGGCTTGGCTCACCGTGACCGCCCTGACCCGCGTGGACCCCAACCTGCTTCCGTCGCCGGCGACCGTCCTCGCGACCGGACGCCAGCACCTCGTGGACGCCGCGTTCTGGAGCGCGGTCGCGGCCAGCCTCGCGAGGACCTTCGCTGGGTTCGGGATCGCGGCCACCGTGGGGATTGCCCTCGGCGTCCTGCTGGGCGTCTCGCGCTGGGCGGATCGGCTCGTCGGCCCCACCTTCCATGCCTGGCGGCAGGTCGCCGTCTTCGCCTGGATCCCGCTGATCTCCGCCTGGTTCGGCGGCGGCGACGCTTGCAAGATCGCCTTCATCGCCGTCGCCTCCGTCGCGCCGGTGATCTTCAACACGTTCGTCGGCGTGCGCTCGCTGGCGACGGAGCACAGGGAGCTCGCCCGGGTGCTCGAGGTCGGGCGCGTCCGCTTCGTCCTGTCTGTCGTCATCCCATCCGCGGCGCCCCAGCTCCTGGTCGGGCTCCACCTGGCGCTCGTCACCTCCTGGCTCGCGACCTTCGGCTCCGAGTTCTTCCTCCAGATCACGCCCGGCGTCGGCAGCGTCCTCATCGAGGGCCGATCGCTAGGGCGGATGGACATGGTGATCGTCGGGATCTTCGTCATCGGCGGGATCGGCTTCGGCCTGAACGCCGCGATCGGGCTCGTCGAGCGCTACGTCCTCCGCTGGCGACCGTCCCACCAACAGGCCGAGCCATGACCACACCCCAACACCGGGAGTCATACCCATGAGCGCCTCTGCCGACAGTCCTCAACCCGCCCACCTGCCCGCGCCGCCCATCCAGGCCACAGGCATCAGCAAGCGCTTCAACGCCAACGGCGCCGAGGTCGTCGCCCTCGAGGGAGTGAACGTCGACGTTCGTCCCGGTGAGTTCCTCTCGATCATCGGCGGCAGCGGCTGCGGCAAGAGCACCTTCCTGCGCATCGTCGCCGGGCTAGAGCGGAACGACACCGGCTCCGTCACCGTCGACGGAGCGCCGATCGCCGGTCCGTCGCTGCAGCGCGGCATCATGTTCCAGGACAGCCGGCTGCTCCCATGGCTGACCGTGGAGCGGAACGTCGCCTTCGCGCTCTCACGCGTGCCGAGGGGCGAGGTGAGGGAGCGGGTGGCCGAGGCGCTCCGCCTTGTCGGACTCGCCGGGTTCGAGAAGGCCTACCCGCACCAGCTCTCGGGCGGAATGGCCCAGCGCGCCGCCATCGCGCGCGTCCTCGTCAACAAGCCCCGCGTCCTGCTCCTCGACGAGCCCTTCGGGGCGCTCGACGCGCTCACCAGGATCCAGATGCAGCAGGAGCTGCTGCGCATCTGGGAGGCCGAGCGGTCGACCGTCATCCTCGTGACGCACGACATCGACGAGGCGGTCTTCCTCGGTGATCGGGTCGCGATCATGTCCAGTCGCCCCGGCACCGTCCGCCGCTTCGTCGACGTCAGCCTCCCGAGACCGCGCGACCGCAGCGACGGCGCCTTCGCGGCCGTCCGAAAGAAGATCTACGGCGAGTTCTTCACCGTCTCCGACCCAACCATCGAATACCAGATCTGAGCGCACCCACATGAGCCACAGGCCCCAGCACATCGCCGTCTACGGAAAAGGTGGCATCGGCAAGTCCACCACCACCTCGAACCTCGCAGCCGCCCTGGCGGAGTCCGGGAAGCGCGTAATCCAGATCGGCTGCGACCCCAAGAGCGACTCGACGAGCACCCTCAGGGGCGGCGTCTACGTCCCGAGCGTCCTCGACGCCACCCGCGACGGCTCCGAGGTGAAGCTCTCCGACGTGTCGGTCGTCGGCTTCTCCGGGGTCCTCTGCATCGAGGCGGGCGGCCCCGTGCCTGGCGTCGGCTGCGCAGGGCGCGGCATCAACGCGGCGATCGAGCTGCTCCGCGAGCTGCACCTCTTCGAGGAGTTCAAGCCGGACGTCGTCCTGTACGACGTCCTCGGCGACGTGGTCTGCGGCGGGTTCGCCGTCCCCATCCGCGAGGGGCTCACCGACCGCGTCTACGTCGTCTCGTCCTCGGACTTCATGTCGATCTACGCCGCCAACAACCTCTTCCGCGCCATCAACAAGTACGCCCCGTCGGGCGGCGCGAAGCTCGGCGGGATCATCGCCAACTCGCTCGTCGCGCCGTACGCCCGATCGCTCATCGACGACTTCGCCACGACGACGGGCACGCGCGCGATCCAGTATGTCCCGCGCTCGACGACGGTCGCGCAGGCCGAGTTGAACGGGCAGACGGTCATCGAGGCCAGCCCGCGATCCGCGCAGGCTGACGTCTACCGGCAGCTCGCGCAGACCGTGTTCGAGGATCGCTCCGCGGTCATACCGAAGCCCCTCGCAGTGAACGACCTGCGCGCCTGGGCCAGGAAGTGGGGAAGCCTCGTGCTCGAGGGCGAGCAGGGCGTCGTCTCCGCGCAGGGCGGGATCTGAGGGAGGCCGCGCCGCCATGTCGAGCCTTCAGCGCACCGCCCCAATCCGTGAGAAACGCACCGGGGTCATCTCAGCCTTCTCCGGGACCGTCGAGACGCTCGCGCGCGACGCGGCGGCCGGCCCCCTGGCCCAGCGGGTCCGGACCTTCAGCCAGGACACGCCCAGCGACCTGCAGCGGGCGCTCTCGCTGCTCCGGTCGATCGAGGGGCTCGGGATAGTCGTGGACGGGCCGGCCGGCTGCGCCGCCACGCTCCACGCGGAGGGAGGGAGCGTTCCGTGGGTCGTGACGGGGCTCGACCAGCGCGACTCCATCATGGGCGGCGACGAGAAGCTGCGCGCCGCCATCCGCGGGATCTTCGCGGCCCGGTCGCCGCGCGCGATCGCGGTCGTCGCCACTCCGGTGGTCGCCATCAACAACGACGACGTGCTTTCAGCGACCATCGAGCTGCGTGACGAGCTCGGGATCCCGGTGTTTCCCGTCTTCGCCGACGGGTTCCGCTCGAAGGTCGCCGCGACCGGCCACGACGTCGCCGTGCATGCCCTGGCGTCACACCTGCTCCCCGGGCGCCACGGGAGCGCCGGCGACCACGTCACCCTCCTCTCGATCGCCGAGGGGGCCGAGGAGACCTACGCGCTCAGGGCGCTCCTTGGAGAGGTTGGCATCGACAGCGTCCTCTTCCCCCGGTCGGCGCGCGTCTCCGAGCTTGGGCGCGTGGCCTCCTCTCGCCTCTCGATCTCCATCGATCCCGACGAGGCCGAGTACGCTGGCGAGGCGCTACGGCGGCTGCGGGGAGTTCCCTACCTCGCACCGTCCCCGCCCATCGGCTTCGCCGGGACGACCCGCTGGCTGGCGGCCGTAGGGGACGCGACCGGCCACGCGGTGCAGGCCGCAGAGGTGGCCACGCGCCAATCGCGTCGGCTCGCCGGCGCGCTCGAGCGGACGGCGGCCCACGCTGGAGCACGGATCTTCGTCAGCCTTCCCCCGCAGCAGGCCCTTGGGGTCGCTGAGCTGATCGGCGAGCTGGGCCTGCGTCTCGCCGGCATCGGGCTCACCACGGTCGCGGCCCGCCACGCCTTGCCCCTGGAAGCGCTGGCCACGGCCCACCCGGGGCTCCGCGTCCTCGTCGGCGAGGGGCAGGCCTTCGAGGAGGTGAACCTCCTCGCGTCGCTGAAGCCGGATCTCTACGTCGGCAGCGGCAACGCCGCAGTCCACGCGCTTCGGCTCGGAGTTCCCGTGCTGGATCTCCAGTCCGTTCCAATCCTCGGCTACGCGGGCGCGGAGCGCTTCGCCGCCGCGGTCTCGCGCCGGCTCGCCCACCCGTCCTTCGCGCGCTTCCTCGCCGAGGAGGACGCCCAGCTCTACCAGCCCGGCTGGCTCGGGAAGAGCACCCACTGGTTCATCAAGCACGAGGTGAAGTAGCGATGGCCCTCCACGAAGACCGCAATGGTTGCGCCCTCCAGGGCGCGCTCCGCCTGCTCGACGCCGTCGGCGGCCTGGTGCCGATCCTCCACGCCAGCGCAGGCTGCGCGGTCTCGGCCCGGGTCGCCGGCGAGGCGTTCGCCGGCGGCCTCGGTCAGCTCGGCTCGTCGTCCGGTGAGACGAGCGCCACTGTCCTGCAGGAGAAGCAGGTCGTCTTCGGCGGAACGTCGCGCCTGCGCGAGCAGATCAAGAACACCCTCAAGGTGCTGGCGGGCGACCTCTACGTCGTCGTCACCGGCTGCGTCCCCGAGGTGGTCGGTGACGACGTGCCCGCGATGGTCAAGGAGGCGACGGAGCAGCGCTTCCCGGTCCTCGGGATCGCCGCCCCCGGCTTCAAGGGCAACGGGTGGACGGGCTACGCCTCCACGGCGCGCGCGCTCCTCGAGCAGCTTCCGTCGATCCTGGGCCCCGATGCCGCCGACGCCAGGCCCGACGTGAACCTCCTGGGCGTCGTGCCGGGCCACGATCCGGGTTGGGAGGGGGACCTCCTGGCGGTCGAGGGAATCCTGGCCGAGGCCGGCCTCCGGTCCAACCGGCTCGTCGGCCTCGGCCAGGGGACCGCTGCCTGGCGCCAGGCTCCCCTCGCTCGCGTCAACGTCGTGCTCTCGCCGTGGGGGCTCGAAGCCGCTCGCCTCCTCGCCGACCGTCACGGCACCCCGATCGTCGAGCTCGGCTTCGTGCCGGTCGGGAGCCGTGACGCCGCGCTCCTCCTGGAGAAGGTGGCCGAGGCGCTCTCGCTCGATCAGGCCGCCGTCGACGCGGCGCGGGCACGCCTGGACTCGCGGCAGCGCCACTTCCTGAGGAAGGCCGCGCCCAGCCTCCTGCTCGGAGACGTCCAGGAGAGGATCGCGGTGGTCGGCGGGACCGCCGCGGCCGTCGGGCAGGCCCGCTTCCTCTCGGGGACCCTGGGACAGCTCGTCGAGTTGGTGATCGTGACGGATCGCCCTCCGGCGCCGCGCCACGCCGCCATCGCCGCCTCGATTCGCGCGGTCGCCGGGGACGGCACCGACGTCGTGTTCCTCGAGAGCCGCGACGAGATCGCGCGAGCGCTCGCCGGGTCGAGCCCGGAGCTGATCCTGGGCAGCGCGCTCGAGCACCCCGCCGCCCGAGACCTCGGCGCCGCCCTCGTCGAGACGGCCGCCCCCGTCCACGC
>JBAVTL010000089.1:0-2339 GCA_049696175.1 Anaeromyxobacteraceae bacterium | reverse complement strand
GCCCAGGAGCGCCAGCAGGCCGGCGCCGCCGGACTGGCAGCCTCCCGAGTCACGCCCGCCGTCCTGCCCGTAGACCTCCCACGCGTTCGAGTCCGGCTGCGGCGCGACCTGCGTCCCCCACGCGGCCGACTCCGGGCTCTGGTTCCCCTCGGCGGAGTAGGCATAGCCGGTGACGGTGTAGGGGGTCCCGTTCACGAGCCCGCCGATCCGGACGTCGGTGGACGAGGAGGTCGAGCCGAGGTGCACGATCCCGTCCGCCGCCACCGCCTTGGCCGCGAACGTGGCCGCCGCGGCGCTGCTGCTGGTCGCGGTCCCCGCCGCAAGCGTGACGTAGAGCGCCCCGTTGCCGGCTTGGACTCTGGTGACGGTGGGCGCCACCGGCGCCGCCATGCTCAGCTTGACGGTCCCACGCGCGTAGCCCTTGTCGGCGGAGAGCGAGCTGCTCCACCAGTGGACGCAGACGTAGATCGTCTTGTCCCCCGAGACGCAGTCGAACCCGGTGGCCGTCAACATGTCCGACAGCGAGACCATGACGGGGGTCGACTGGATGACGGAGGTCGGCGAGGAGACGGTCCCGATCTGGCCGACGCCCGTGGTGCCGACGGCGCAGTAGTTGCCGGTGGGCTGGGTGTCGGACGCGTAGATCCTGAACTCGCCGTTCGAGGAGAAGACGACGCCGGTGTCGAGCGTGACGATCCAGGTCAGGCCGAGCTGGGTGGTGGCTGCGGCGTCGCACTCCGCCTTGCTGATGGCGGCGTCCGGGGAGAAGACGATCGCTCCGGTGGTCTGGGAGAAGGCGGCGGCCGGGGGCATCAGGAGCAGGATGGCGAGCAGGCGGCGCATGGCGCAGGGATCGTGCAAGCGCCCTGCCGCTGAAGCAAGAATCCAACCCACCGTAGTCACGGCGGGATCCCGGATCGACCGGGATCCCCTGGCTCCGGCCGGGACAACTTGGCAACCGGCGCCCGCTCGGAACGAGGACGCGCTGACAATGTGTCAGCGGCTCAGCGGCGGGCGAACCGCTCCGCGAGCAGCAGCCCCACCCGGACGAGGTTGGTGGCGCCGCCGGTCCGGAGGTTGTCGCCGACGGCGAAGAGGTCGAGCGCGTGCTCCTGGGTGCGGTCCTCGCGGATCCGCCCCACGAGGACGGAGTCGTCGTTCACCGCGAGCATCGGCATCGGGTAGACGCCCTGCGCGGGGTCGTCGAGCACCTTGACGCCCGGCGCCTTGCGCAGCGCCTCGCGCGCGCCCGCGGCGCCGAGCGGCCGCTCCGTCCGGAGGTTCAGCGCCAGCGAGTGGCCGTAGAAGACGGGGACGCGGATCGCGGTCGCCTGGATCGGCAGGTCGGCCGCGCCGAGGATCGCCCGGGTCGCGCGGACGATCTCCTGCTCGCCGGCGCTCACGCCCTCCTCGCCGAACGGGCCGACCTGCGGCACGACGTTGAAGGCGATCCTGTGCGGGAAGGAGGCTGGGGCGTCCGGCTCGCGCCCGTTCATGAGCGCCGCGATCTCGCCCTCCAGCTGCGCGACGCCCCGCTGCCCGGCGCCGCTGACGGAGTGGAGGCTCGTGACGTGGACGCGGGCGAGCCCGGCCGCCGCGCGGAGCGGCGCGAGCAGGTGCGCCAGCAGGATGGCGATGGAGGCGGGGTTGGCGACGATCCCGCGCGGCGGCGGCGCGTCGAGGGCGCCGGGGTTCACGTCGGCGACGACGAGCGGCACGTCCGTCTCCGCGCGGAAGGCGTCCGAGTCGTCCACGACGAGGCAGCCCTCCTCGCGCGCCTGCGCGGCCAGCCGGCGCGACGCCTCGCGCGGGGTCGCGAGCAGCGCCACGTCGCACCCCTTGAAGGCGCCGGCCTTTGCCTCCGCGACGCGCAGCGGCTCACCGGCGAACTCCAGCTCCTGCCCCGCCGACCTGGCCGACGCGAGGAGGCGGAGCTCTGCAACCTCGACCTCGAGGTCCTCCAGGACCTGCAGGACGGCGCGGCCGACGGCGCCGGTGGCGCCGGCGAGGACGATGCGAAGCGGGCGGGTGGGCATGGTGGCGCTGTGTAGCAGAAGCGTGGCCGGGTGGCGACGGTCGGTCGCCCCCTCAGCCTGCCCTCTCCCCCGGCGCACGACCATTGATCTCATCTCTGCCGGTTGGGCGTGTCGCGGTCGACGTTGGCGGCCCCTGCGCCGCCCTTGAGGGAGGCCGCCCCGCGGTAGCCTTCCGATCGGCGGTGCGTCATTCCCCGCATCGCGAGTCTCCGTGCCGAAATGCGGCTTACGAGGGGGAGGGGCGCCGGCTCGACGCGGCCGCGGCTTCGCCGACGACGGTTTGCAGCTGCGAGGCCGGGCGGC
>JBAVTL010000088.1:0-3309 GCA_049696175.1 Anaeromyxobacteraceae bacterium | reverse complement strand
CGCCGGAAGAGGGGCCGGCCTGGGGGCCGGCGCCGCTCGAGGCGTACGGGCACACGCGGCCGTTCCTGAAGCTGCAGGACGGCTGCGACCAGCGCTGCAGCTACTGCATCGTCCCGCTCGCACGCGGCGAGTCGCGCTCGATGCCCTTCGACCAGGCGCTCGCGCAGCTGGCGCGGCTGGGCGAGCGGAACGCCGAGGTCGTCCTCACGGGCGTCCACCTCGGCGCGTACGGGCGCGACCTCGAGCCGCGGCGCACGCTCCTGGAGCTCATCCGGGCGGCCGTCAAGCAGCGGGCCGTGGGCCGGATCCGCCTCTCGTCCATCGAGTCGGAGGAGTTCCCCCTGGAGGTGCTGGTCGAGCCAGCCGCCTCCGCCGTCATCTGCGATCACTTCCACCTGCCGCTCCAGAGCGGCTCGGAGCGGATCCTCCGCATGATGCGCCGCCGCTACGGGCCCGACGAGTATCGCCGCGTCGTCGAGGAGGTGGCGGCCCTCGCGCCGGGTGCGTGCATCGGGACCGACGTCATGGTCGGCTTCCCCGGCGAGACGGACGCCGACTTCCGCGAGACGCTGCGGCTCCTGGAGCAGCTGCCGATCGCCTACCTGCACGTCTTCCCCTTCTCCGCGCGCCCCGGCACGCCGGCCGCCTCGATGCCCGATCCGATCGCCGGCCCAGTCGTCCGGGAGCGCGCGAGGGAGCTGGTCGCGCTCGGCGACCGGCGCTGGCGGGGCTACCTCAAGGAGCTCGCGGGCCACGTCCTCGAGGTCGTCGTCGAGCGCGTCGAGGGCGGCCTCGCCCGCGGGACGGCGCGCCGCTACGCGACGGTCCGTTGGCCAGCGTCCGGTGAGCAGCGTGGCCAGGTGGTGCGCGTCCGAGTGGAGGCGAGCGACGGTCAGGAGTGCTTCGGCATCTCGGCCCGGACCTTCGCTTCGCGCCTGCCGCCTTGATCGGCATGGAGGAGTCTCCGGTGAGCTCGAAGAGATGGCTGCTTCCGTCGTCCGTCGCACTCGCGGGGCTCCTGCTGCTCTCCACGGGGTGTGGCGGCCTCCGGGGAGTGCCGACGGCCAGGGCCGGTTGGCTCGGCTATCGCGTGGGGGGGCTGACGCTCGCGCTCCCGGAGGACTGGGGCGCCAACGGCGACGCGGTCCGGATCGAGGGGCGCTCACCCGGTGGCGCTGCGGTCCTCAAGGCGTCCCAGGTGGAGCGTGTCTTCTCCTCCGAGACAGAGTGCCTCGCGCAGGCCGATCTGTCGGTCGGCAAGGGGGCCGCCGGAGTGGAGCGCGGGCGGAGCCATCCGACCCGGCTCGGTGGTCGGGCCGCGTTCATGCTCGAGGGCGACCAGCAGGGCTGGCACGGCTGGGCGTGGGCGGCGTGCGACGGGCCCCGTCAATACCGGCTCCAGTTCATGGGCGCGTCGCCGATGACCGCGGAGACAGCAGCGACCCAGCGCGGCGTCGAGGGCTCGGTCAGGTTCGACGCCGCCCGGTGAGCCCGAGCAGCGTTGGGTCGCGGCGATTCCTTGACCGTCCGAATGGCGGAGGGTTACGGTCGCGAGAGATGCTGCAGTGGCCGCGGCCCCCGCCGCGGACAGGGAGGGGTAGCGGATGAGCCTGGCCGAGTGGCTTTCAACGTTCCGTGACATGCACGAGCGGGCTCGCCGTGGGCAGCTCAACCCGCGCGAGGCGGCGGTCTACCGGTCCGGGCGCGACGAGCTGGCGCGGGCGCTGCTCGCGGCCCAGCGGCTCACGGTGAAGCCGGGGGAGACGCCTCGGCAGGCGCTCCGTGTGTCCCGGGCGCTCCAGGTCGACCTCGATCTGCCCACCGCGCACGTCAAGGCCGTCACCATCGACATCTCGACGGGAGGGTTCTCGACCCTCCTCTCCAAGGCGCCCTCCGTAGGAGAGGAGGTCCGGTTCGCGATCCGGCTCCCTGCGTCGGAGGCGCTCTCCGGTCAGTGCCGGGTCACCGACGTCAAGGCGCAGGCCGGCAACGTCCGCGTCTCCTTCCGGTTCGCGGGGCTCTCCGACGGGGACCGCGAGCGGCTCGAGCTCTTCGTCTTCGACACCGTCCTCGCCCAGCTGGTCGGCTAGCAGGCTGTTGAGAAACGCGGCTTCCCCCTTGGCACCGTCCCCTCTCCCTCATCGAGGGAGAGGGCTAGGGTGAGGGAGCAGGCGATCGCGGCGTCGCGAGGAGCCGATGGTTGGCTTGGGCCGGATGGCCGTGAGGCGTTCGACCTCGTCGAGGATCGCGATGGCGACGGACTCCGTGGCCGTGAGGGCCTCCTGGTTGGTGAAGCGGAGGACCTTGATTCCGGCAGCGGCGAGGGCGGCGTCACGCTCAGCGTCATACCGGAGGCCAATGTCGTCTCTGTGCTGGGACCCGTCGATCTCGACGGCGAGTTGAAGGCAGGGGCAGTAGAAGTCCAGCGTGTAGGGTCCTGCGGTCGCCTGCCGTCTGAACTTGGCTCCGAGGTTGCGATTCCGGAGGACGAACCAGACGCGCGCCTCGGCGTTGGTCGAGGACACACGCTGAAGGCGGCGGAAGTCGATCGCGGGTAGACGGGGAACGGCCGCAACGAGAGTCAGGTCACGATGCTCAGCCTCGTCACCCCGGATCAGCGGGTCCCGAAGGACCACCCGCTGCGGAAGGTGAAGACGCTGGCCGACGCAGCGCTCGCCGCCATCTCGTCGACGTTCGACGAGATGTACAGCAAGGTCGGTCAGCCCTCGATCCCGCCGGAGCGACTGCTGAAGTCCACGCTCTTGATGGCGTCTTACAGCGTGCGGAGCGAGCGGCTGTTCTGCGAACAGCTCGACTACAACCTGCTGTTCCGATGGTTCCTCGACATGGACGGGGTCGAGGAGAGCTTCGACCATTCGACCTTCTCGCGGAACCGGCAGCGCCTGGTCGACCTGCGCGTCGATCCGGCAACGGGCTACGGCGAACGAGCCGGTGCGCTGGCGATGCTCGACGAGCACGTACCGGACTCCGACGGCGTCACTCTCGGCGCCGACGCCGGCTACGACACGGCCGACTTCGTCGCTGCTTGCCGCGAGCGGGGAATCACGCCTGACGTTGCGCAGACCCGTGACCAGCGCCGGCGCTCCACAGTGGACGGCCGGACGGTTCGCCACTCCGGCTACGAGGTCAGCCAGCGGATCAGGAAACGCGTCGAGGAGATATTCGGCTGGACGAAGACCGTCGCGAGCTTCAGGAAGACCCGATTCAGAGGGCAGGCGCGCACGCAGCTCGCCGCTCACCTCGTCGCCGCCGCCTACAACCTGCTCCAGATCTCGAAGCTGATGCCCG
>JBAVTL010000087.1:0-1517 GCA_049696175.1 Anaeromyxobacteraceae bacterium | reverse complement strand
GTCCCGTGGGTCGCCGGGATGCTGGGCGGCGGCGACGTCAAGCTCGCGGCCGCCGCCGCGATCTGGCTCGGGCCGCCGCGGCTCCTCTCCTTCGTCGTCTTCGTGGCGGTCGCGGGGGCGCCGGTGGCGCTCCTGGCCAGGCTGTCACACCGTCTCGCCCTTTGGCGGCTCGCCGTCCAGGCCCGCTCCGATGGCGTCGCCCTGGACGACCTGCGGCCACCCGAGGAGACCGCCCCGGTCGCGGTGGCCGTGCTCCTCGGGACCTTCGCAGCCTTGCGCTGGAGGTTGCCATGAGATCCGCGCTGCGTGCCCACCGCCGCCCTCGCGGGGCGGTCCTGGTCGAGTTCGTGCTGGTCCTGCCGTTCTTCCTGCTCGTGATGCTCGGCGCCATCGACTGGGGCTGGTACTTCACGCTTCGTGAGACGGCGATCAACGCCACGCGGGAGGGCGCCCGGACCGGCTCGGTGCAGGACACCGAGGCGGCCGCCACCGCGGCGGCACAGGCCGCGGTCACCGACTACCTCACGCGCTCCGGCTTCAGGGTCCAGTCCCCGGCCGTGAGCCTCACCACGGTGATGGTGGGTGGCGCGCCGCTCACCGCGATCAGCGTGAGCCTCGTGAACTACCCGGCGGGCTCGATCACCGGCTTCAGCGCGACCCGCGTTCCGGTGACGCTGACCGCCCGCAGCGTGATGCGCCTGGAGATCCAGCCCTGAGGGGCTCGAAGGGGGAACGCCGTGTCCGAGAAGCCAGAGCTCACGTCCGCACTCCGCAGGGTGGCCGACCACGGCCGACGCACGGGGCTGCGCGCCGCCGTCTTCCTGGCCGTCGCCCTCGCCGCGGCGGTGGCCTCGGCCCTGCTGCTCACGCGGTACATGGAGGCGCGCACGGCCGCCTCCCGGATCCCGACCGTCAAGGTGATCGTGGCCGACGTGGAGCTCCCCGTGGGCACCGAGATCCGGGCCGAGAACCTCCTGGCCATCGACTGGCCGCAGGCGAGCCGGCCCGAAGGCACCTACGAGGACCCCACCCAGCTCGTCGGCAAGGTGGTGGCCGCGCGGCTGCTCCGCTTCGAGCCGATCCTCCCCGGCAAGCTCGCCGGCGGCACTGGAGGCGGGCTCGCGGCCCTGCTGACCCCCGGCACGCGCGCGGTCGCGGTGCGGGTGGACGACGTGGTCGGCGTGGCGGGCTTCCTCCACCCCGGCGACAGCGTGGACGTCATCGCGACCCTCCGCGCGGACGGCGCCACCAACGTGACGTCCTCCAAGGTGATCCTGCAGAACATCCGGGTGCTCGCGGTGGGCAAGGAGCTCGACGCGCGCGCGAAGGGGGACAAGGTCGTCCCGGCGACCGTCGCCACGCTGATGGTCGAGCCGGACGAGTCCGAGCGGCTGGCGCTCGCTTCGACGCAGGGCAAGATCCTCCTCACGCTCCGCAGCGCGCAGGACGTGGCGGTCGTGGCGACGACCGGCGTGAGCCCGACTGCGCTCATCGGCGCCGCGAGGCCGGTCCAGCTC
>JBAVTL010000086.1:0-10709 GCA_049696175.1 Anaeromyxobacteraceae bacterium | reverse complement strand
GCCTTCGCCGGCGCGGAGCGCGGCGAGCCGTGAGGCGACGGCCTCCGAGCGCTCGTTGAAGAGCTGCGCCCGCTCGCCGGCCACGTTCCACTCCTGGGCCGCGCTCGCGCGGATCAGCTCCTCGCCGGCCTTCACGGCGACCTCGAACTCGTCAGCCGCCTGCCGGGACTGCGCCGGGTTCGCGGTGCGCGACGCGAGGAGCGTCGCGGCCGAGGCGAACTGGGCGCGGAGCGGTCCGATGGCGTTCAGGTCGGAGGTCCCCGCGGCCGACTGGGAGGCCACGATCTGGAAGGCCTCGCGGGCACGCACCCCCATCTCCGACGCGGCGTCGTAGGCCTCCACGGCGGCCGTCACCCGCGTCTCCAGGGAGGCCGCGGTGTCCCGGAACGACAGGAAGCCGAAGGCGCCGAGCGCGGCCACGGCGAGGAGGACCACGCCGAAGGCCAGCGCGAGGCGGTATCCGATGGAGCGGCGCATTGCGGTCCCGCCCCTGCTACTTGCCCTCGACGGGCAGCCCCGCGGCGCGCCAGGCGAGCAGCCCGCCGTCGAGCCGCGCGAGATCCTTCCGGCCGAGGCGCGCGAGCAGGCGGGCCGCGACCGGGGCCTGGTGCCCGGCGTGATCGACGATGCAGATGCGGCCGGCCGGGATCCTGGCGACCTTCGCGCGGAGGTCGTCCATCGGGACGCTGATCGCGCCGGCGAGATGACCAGGGCCGAACTCGTCCGCGTCGCGGATGTCGAGCAGGACCGGCCTCTTCCCGCCGGCGAGCGCGTCGGAGAGGGCCTTGGGGGACAGGGCGGGCGCGTCGACCGCGGGGTTGGGGTCTCCCTCGACCGCCTGGCGGGCCTTCGCCCAGCCGGGGAGGCCGTCGCGGTACTCGATCAGGTTGGTGTAGCCGACCGCCGCCGCCTCGGTCGCCGCCTTGTGCGTCTTCGTGCAGTTGGTGCCGTTGCAGTAGAAGATGATCGCGCGCGCCTTGTCGGTGACCAGCTTCGGCAGCTGCTTCCCGGCCAGCTTCGCGGGGACGAGGATCGACCCTGGGATGTGCCCCTCGGCGAACTCGGTCTGGGTCCGGGCGTCCACCAGCGTGAAGGTCCAGCGGGCCGGCGGCGCCGACTTCGTCTTCGCGATCATGGCGGGCGTGTCGATGATCGGGAACTCCTGGGCCGGGGTGGCGGCTGGAGCCGCGAGCGTGGCTGCGAGAGCGGCGAGCGCAAGGCGAGTCATCGTCGAACCTCCATCGGGTGAGGCCCGGATCCTCCGGGCGGAGCCCCTTGACGGGTGATCATGTGACAGCGGTCCACTTTGACTGTTCGACCGTCGTTCCGCAATGTCAGTAATGCAGGAAATTCAAGCACTTGCTGATGTGGCGGGGCAGTAAGAGCCCGAAAGCAAAAATTGGATTCAGCGGCAGTTTGCCGCCGAGTCTAACCGTCTGTACTCGTTGAAGGTCCCACAAAGGGGGTATAGAACCACGTTGACGCAGTTCCCGTGAGTGAACGAGCTTCGGCGCACACGGGGGGCCCACGCCCCCTCTCGCGTCCGGCCCCGGGCCGGACAAGGAGTGCGCCACCATGAAACGTCTCCTCGCCGCCGCCCTGCTCCTCGCCGCCGTCTCGCCCGCGTTCGCCCAGGAGGACGTGGCGCTCGAGCTCGGCGACTTCGCCTCCGCGATCGCCCCGGCACGCGGGCTCGGAGTGCCGCCCGGCATCTACGCGCAGATCGCGCAGCGCGCGGACGCCTTCCTCTCGGGGAAGGCTCCGGCACCCCACCGCGGCCTCTTCGCCGACGAGGTGAAGGCGCTGCTGGACCGCGCCGCCTCTGGCGGGCCGGGCGTGTTCGTCATGGACATCCGCACGCCGGATCGCTTCGCCAAGGGGCACGTGCCGGGGGCGGTGAACATCGTGTTCGAGACGGTCGCGAAGCCCGAGAACCTGGCGAAGCTGCCGACCGACGGCACGCCGGTCGTGATCGTCTGCAACTCGGGCCACACCGCCAGCGAGGTCGCGCCGATCCTGGCGATGCTCGGCTACAACGCCTGGGTGCTCAAGTTCGGGTGGATGGGCTGGACCGCGTCCACCACGACGGCGATCGGCAGCGCGACGGGCGTGAAGAGCGTGCTCATCGGGGCCGGCTACCCGGTCGCGAAGTAGCGCGCGAGCACCGCTGCGCGGGCGGCGGATTCCGGGGCGCGCGATGCCTTGGGATCCGCCGCGCTCGCGTCAGGCGTCCGTCAGGCCCGGCCGCGCAGCCGCGGGGATCAGGCGAACCTGACCACCGGCGCGCCGCTGACGTCCAGGGCGATCGCGTGCAGGACGGCAGCCGGCAGGAACGGCACCACGCTCAACACCATCCCGACTTCGTACGGCAGGCTGCTCTTCCCGATGGGCTTGCCCTTGAGCCGGCTGCGGAGCGCGCTGAAGGGGATGCCGTGCGCGTTTCCGATCATGATGGCCCGGACCGCGCCGAGGATCCCCAGGGCCGTCTCGTTCCCGTAGCGCTCCTCGAGCCGTCGCCAGGCCTCCTGCGAAGGCCTCCCCCGGGTGTCGGCGTAGTGCTGCGCGAAGAGCACTGTCACCAGCTGCTCCTCTGGGACCTGCTCGCCGCTGCCCGACAGCATGGCCGCGATCTCCTGCTCACTCATCCCCTGTGCGAGCGCCATCTTCGTGTGGGCGTACGAGCAGATCTCACAGCCGTTGACCTCGGTCACCGCGAGCATGATCCGCTCGACGAAGTCGCCGCTGATCAGCCCGCGTCGCCTGCCCCTCAGCAGGTGCTTCACGCTCCTGAGGCCGTCGCGGAGGATCGCGTAGAACTCTCCGGCCGAGTACATCTTCTTGTAGAGGACGTGCGCCATGTGGCGTTCCTTGGGTGCCCCGACTCACGAGCGGTGAGTCCGCGGACGGGAGTTGGAGCCCCGGCGGAAGGAAAGGGTGCGGGGGAGCGGCGCCCCGAGCCTCACCGCACGCAGGCCGACTGCTCGCAGTCGTGCTCCTGCTGCACGGCGCACGCTCGCCGCCAGTCCTTCCGCTTCGTCGCCAGGAACTCGGCGTAGAGGCAGGCGCTCTCCTTCCGCCGGGCTTCGGGGAGGAGCGGGAGCGCCCTCCTGTACCCCGCGTCGGCCTTCTCGAGCCGGCCCGTGTAGTCGTAGATGCGGGCGAGGTTCCAGGCGTCGATGGGATCGTCTGGCGCGGCCTTCACCGCCCGCTGCGCCCACGAGAGCGCCTCGCGGTCCCGCTTCAGCATCCCGTAGACGGCGGCGAGGTTCCCGGCGACGCGGTGGTCGCCCGGGTGGCGCTTCTCGAGGGTGAGCAGGAAGCCCTCCGCGACCTTGAGCTCCCGCCGCTGGACCAGCTCCGCCGAGGTGGCGATCCAGGCGTCGAGGCCGTCACGGACCGTGTAGAGCCGGTCGCTCTCCTCGAGCGCGGGGATCATCCGGTCGTACATCGCCGCGAGCAGGAGGACGTGCAGCCGCCCCTGGTGGATGGAGAGGTCGCCGGGCGCGAGCTTCAGCGCCGCGTCGAGGTGGGCGAGCGCGCGGAGCGCTGGCTCCTCGTCGTAGCCGGAACCGACGAAGCCGCCCGCGGCGTCGCCGCCGAGCCGGACCGCGTGCTCGCCGTGGGCGCCGAGCTCGACGTTGGCGAGGCACTTGTGTGCCTCGGCATTCGTGGCGTCGTCTCCGGTGGCGAGCCAACCCTCGCAGAGGGCCCGGGCCCTCTCGAAGTCCCTGGCCTGGACGAGTGGAACCCACTCCGCGGGGCTCTCCTTGGCGGCGGGCTCCGCCGCGAGGATCACCGCCAGGGCGCCGAGGAAGATCGTGTGCATGGTGTCTCCGATTGCCTGCGCAACGTTCGCACGATGGCCTCGCGGTCACAATTCCCTTTCGGCTATGCTCCCCGCCTCTCATGAGGAGTCGCCCGATGCTCAGGTCCGCCGCCATCGTCGCAGCGCTCGCAGCCTCCCTCTGCGCGGCCCCGGCCGCCGCCGACGACGTGATCAAGATCGGCGCCCTGATGTCCGTGACGGGTCCGGCGGCGTTCCTCGGCGCACCCGAGGCGCGCACCCTCCAGATGCTCGTCGACGAGACGAACGCGAAGGGTGGCGTCAACGGCCGGAGGATCCAGCTCCTCCTCAAGGACACCGTGGGCGACCCCGCGAAGGCGGTCTCCTTCGCGAAGCAGCTGATCGACGAGGAGCAGGTCTTCGCGATCATCGGCCCCGCCACGAGCGGCGAGACGATGCAGGTGAAGGCGATCGCCGAGGCCGGGAAGACGATCCTCATCTCCTGCGCGGCGGCCGAGGTGATCGTGAACCCGGTCGCGCCGCACGTCTTCAACGTCGCGCCGAAGGACCGGTACGCCGCCGAGCTGATCTTCCAGCGGATCAAGAAGCTGGGGATCAAGAAGGTCGGCCTCCTCTCCTCCAACACCGGCTTCGGGAAGGCGGGCAAGGAGCAGGTCGAGAGGGCCGCCCCCGCCGCCGGCGTCGAGCTCGTGGCGAACGAGGTCTACGACAAGTCCGCGACCGACCTGACCGCCGAGGTGACCAAGCTGAAGGCGGCCGGCGCACAGGCGATCGTCAACTGGTCGATCGAGCCGGCCCAGGCGATCGTCATCAAGAACGCCCGCCAGATCGGCCTGAAGGTCCCCATCTTCCAGAGCTCGGGCTTCGCCAACATCCAATACGCGAAGGCCGCCGGCGCCGCCGCGGAGGGCGTGATGTTCCCAGCGAGCCGCATCGTCGTCGCGGCCTCACTGCCGGCCAGCCACCCGCAGAGGCCGGTCGTGATTGCGTACAAGCAGGCCTACGAGGGGAGGTACAAGGAGGACGTCTCCACCTTCGGCGGCCACGCGTGGGACGCGTTCCAGGTCCTGGTCCGCGCGGTGAAGGAGGCCGGTCTCGATCGCGAGAGGGCTCGCGCCGCCATCGAGAACATGAAGGGCTACGTCGGGACGGCCGGCGTCTTCAATTACTCGCGCGCGGACCACAACGGCCTGACGTCCGACGCCTTCGCGATGCTGACCGTCAAGGGCGGGAAGTTCGTGCTGCTCGGAGAGTGATGTCCCTCGAGCTCGTCCTCCAGTACCTCGTCGCGGGGCTGACCTACGGCACGATCTACGCGGTCGTCGGCGTCGGGTTCAACATCATCTACAACGCCACCGGCATCATCAACTTCGCCCAGGGCGAGTTCGTGATGCTCGGCGGGATGGTGGCCGTCACGCTCCACGGCCGCGTCCCGCTCCCCGTCGCCATCGCCGGCGCGGTCCTGGTCACGATGGCCGTCGGCGCGCTCATCGAGGTGAGCTTCATCCGCTGGCTCCGGAAGCCCACGGTGCTGCGGATGGTCGTCATCACGATCGGCATCTCGATCGTGGTGCGGGAGGGGGCGCTCCTCGTCTGGGGGGAGTCGGTCCGGGCGCTCCCCTACTTCACGGGCGACGAGGTGACGTCGCTCGCGTTCGCCGGCGTCCACGTCTCGCCCCAGGTCCTCTGGAGCCTGGGGACCTGCCTGGCGATCGTCGCGTTCCTCTGGTTCTTCTTCCAGCACACCTCGGTCGGGCGGCAGATGCGCGCCTGCGCCGCCAACCGCGACGCGGCCGCGCTCTGCGGCGTGCCGACCCGCAACCTGGTCACGCTCTCCTTCGTCCTCTCGGCCGGGATCGGCGCGCTCGCCGGCTGCGTCACCTCGCCGATCACCTACACCTCCTACGGGATCGGGTCCGGCCTCGCCATCAAGGGCTTCACGGTGGCGATCCTCGGTGGGCTCGGCAACAGCATGGCGGCGGTCGGCGCCGGCTTCCTCGTCGGCATCCTCGAGGCGGCGAGCGTGTCGCTCCTCCCCGCGGCGTACAAGGACGCGGTCTCCGTGGCGCTGCTCCTCGCGATCCTCTTCCTGCGCCCGAGCGGGATCTTCGGCTCGAGCGCCGTCGAGAGGCTCAGGCAGCCGTGAGCCTCTCCCCACGCTACGCCCGGATCGCCCTCTTCGGCGCGGCCATCGTGCTCGTGCAGCTCGCGACGCAGCTCGGCGGCAAGCCCTTCTTCCTGACGCAGCTCACGATGTCCGCCTACTACACGCTGGTCGCGGTCGGCCTCTCCGTGCTCATGGGCTACGCCGGGCAGCTCTCCCTGGGCCAGGCCGCCTTCTTCGCCATCGGCGGCTACGCGAGCGGCTTCCTCACCACCGCCGATCTCACGCCGCTGCGCGCTCGCGGGGTCGTCGCCCTCCTCGACCGCGCGGGGCTCCTCGCGGAGCGCGCCGACCTCTACGGCGGCCAGACCCTGGCGGTCCAGCCCTGGGCCGCCTTCGCGGTGGCGCTCGCGCTCACGCTCGGCATCGCCTGGGCGATCGGCGTCCCGGTGCTGAAGCTCAAGGGGCACTACCTCGCGATGGCGACGCTAGGCTTCGGGACGATCGTCTACAGCGTTGTGCTCGGCACGGCGCGGTTCGGCGCCGCCGACGGGCTCTCCAGCGTGCCTCCGCTCCCGCTGCCGGCAGGGCTCTCGGTGAGCGGCGCCCGCGCCGACCGGACCTCCAACTACTACGTCGCGTGGGGGCTGGTCGCGCTCGCGGTCCTGCTGCTCGCGAACCTCGTCGAGTCGCGGGTGGGGCGCGCGCTGCGGGCCATCCACGGCGCGGAGGACGCGGCCGGATCGATGGGCGTCGACGTGGCGCGCTTCAAGCTCAAGACCTTCGTCCTGTCGGCCGCGCTGGCGGCGGTGGGCGGCTCCTTCCTCACCCACTTCAACGGCGGCGTCGGCCCCGGCGAGGCGGCGGTGATGAAGTCGGTCCGCTACGTCGCGATCGTGGCGGTAGGCGGGATGGGGAGCCTCTGGGGGACGGTGGCCACCAGCCTCGCGCTCAACTTCCTCTCGCTGCGCGGCTACTTCGGCACGCTCGACGACCTCGTCTTCGGCGTCGTGCTGCTGGTCGTGATGCTCTTCTCGCCGGACGGGATCCTGAGGTTCGACGCCAGGGCCCGCCTGTCGGCGCTCGTCGCCCGCCTCCGGAAGCCGGCGACGCACGAGGAGCAGCCCTGATGGCGCTGCTCGAGGTCACCGCGCTCTCGAAGCGCTTCGGCGGGCTCCAGGCCGTGAAGGACGTCTCCTTCAAGGTCGAGAAGGGGACGGTGAAGGCGCTGATCGGGCCGAACGGCGCGGGCAAGACGACCCTCTTCCACCTCCTCTCGGGCGTGCTCGCGCCGGACAACGGCACCGTCTCGTTCGGCGGCAGGCAGATCCAGGGGCTGCCCGCGCACCGGATCGCCGCCCTCGGGCTCTCCCGGACGTTCCAGCACATCCGGCTCTTCGCCCACATGACGGCCCTCGAGAACGTGAAGGTGGGCTGCCACGTCGGGAGCCGCGCGGGCTTCCTCGCGGGGATGTTTCACCTGCCGTGGACGTGGAGGGAGGAGCGCGAGATCGCGCAGCGCGCGCGGGCCGAGCTGGAGTTCCTGGGGATCGCGGAGCTCGCCGGCGCGGAGGCGACCGGCCTCTCGTACGGCCAGCAGCGGTCGGTCGAGCTGGCCCGGGCGCTCGCGGCGGGGCCGGAGCTGCTCCTCCTCGACGAGCCAGCGGCCGGCCTCAACATGCGCGAGACGGTCGAGCTGGGGAAGCTCATCGGCCGGATCCGGGACCGCGGCGTCACCGTCCTCATCGTCGAGCACGACATGGGGCTCGTCATGAACGTCTCCGACGAGGTGGCGGTCCTCTCCTACGGCGAGAAGATCGCCGACGCCGAGCCGCGCGCGGTCCAGCGGAACCCCGAGGTGATCCGGGTCTACCTGGGTGAGGACGATGCTTAGGCTGCGCAACCTCGACGCCGGCTACGGCGCGCTCCCGGTCCTCCGCCGCGTGTCGCTGCACGTGACCGCCGGCGAGATCGTGACGATCGTGGGCGCCAACGGCGCCGGGAAGACCACCCTCCTCAAGACGATCATGGGGCTCCTCCGCGCCCGTGCCGGCGAGATCGCGTTCGACGGCCAGGGCGTGACGGGGTGGCCCACCGAGCGGGTCGTGGCGCTCGGCTGCTCGCTCGTGCCCGAGGGGCGCCAGGTCTTCGCGCCGATGCCGGTGAGGGAGAACCTCCTGCTCGGCGCCCACGTCCAGTACCGGCGCGGCAGGCGGCACGAGGTGGCGCAGGACCTGGAGCGCGTCTACGGGCTCTTCCCGATCCTGCGGACGCGCGAGCACCAGCTGGCCGGGACGCTCTCCGGCGGCGAGCAGCAGATGCTGGCGATCGGCCGGGCGCTGATGGCGCGGCCGCGCCTCATGATGCTCGACGAGCCGTCGATGGGGCTCGCCCCGCTCGTCGTGAAGGACATCTTCGGGATCATCCAGCGGATCCGCGCCGAGGGGACGACGGTGCTGCTCGTGGAGCAGAACGCGCGGAGCGCGCTCAAGATCGCGACGCGCGGCTACGTGCTGGAGACGGGGCGGATCGTCCTGCAGGGGACGGCCGAGGAGCTGCTCGCCAACCGCGACGTGCAGCGGGCGTACCTCGGCGCCGACCTCGACGCGGAGAACCGGATCCCATGAGCGAGGGGGCGAAGACCATGATCTGGCAGCCCGAGTGCGAGTGCATGGACCGCGCGGAGCTGGAGCAGGCCCAGCTCGAGCGGCTGGAGGCGACGCTGGTCCGCGTCTACCGCCACGTGCCGTTCTACCGGAAGCGCTTCGACGACCTGGGCTTCGACCCGGACGACCTCAGGTCGCTCGCCGACCTCGCGAAGCTCCCCTTCACGACGAAGGACGACCTGCGCGCGAACCACCCGTACGGCCTCTTCGCCGTGCCGCTGCGCGACGTCGTCCGCGTCCACGCGTCCTCGGGCACCACCGGCCACGCCACGGCGGTCGGCTACACCCGCAACGACATGCGGACCTGGGGGGAGCTCACGGCGCGGGTGCTCGTCGCCGGCGGCGTCACGCGGGACGACGTGGTCCAGATCGCCTTCGACTACGGCCTCTTCACGGGCGCCTTCGGGCTTCACCAGGGGGCGGAGCGGCTCGGCGCGTCGGTGGTCCCGGTCTCGTCGGTCAACGCGAGGCTCCAGATCGGCATCATGCGCGACTACCGGACGACCGCGCTCGTCACGACGCCGAGCCACGCGCTCGCCATCGCCGACGCGATGATCGAGCTGGGGCTCAACCCCGCGGCGCTCGCGCTGAGGCACGGCCTCTTCGGCACCGAGCCCTGGTCGGAGGCGATGCGGCGGGAGATCGAGGAGAAGCTGGGGATCATCGCGACCGACAACTACGGCCTCTCCGAGGTGATGGGGCCGGGGGTCGCGTACGAGTGCCGGGAGAGGAGCGGGCTCCACCTCGCCGAGGACCACTTCTTCGTCGAGGTGATCGACCCCGAGACCCTGAAGCCGGTCCCCGCCGGGACCGTCGGCGAGCTGGTGATCACGACGCTCACGAAGGAGGCGATCCCGCTCGTCCGGTACCGGACGCGGGATCTCACCTCGATCCTCGACACGCCGTGCGCCTGCGGGCGGACCCACCGGCGGATCGCGCGGGTGAAGGGGCGGACCGACGACCTGATCATCGTGAAGGGGGCGCGCTTCTTCCCCTCCGAGATCGAGGCCGTCCTCTTCGAGGTCGAGGGGACCGAGCCCCACTACCAGATCCAGCTCGACCGCGAGGTGGGGCGGGAGAAGATCACGGTGCTGGTCGAGGTCTCGGAGGCGACCCTCCTCGACGAGCTGAAGAGGCAGGCGGCCGTGAAGGAGACGATCGCGAGGCGGCTCGCCGCCGAGGTCGGCGTCACCGTGGACGTGGAGCTCGTCGGCAAGGGGGCGCTCGCGCGCACCGACGGCAAGGCGGGGCGCGTAATCGACCGCCGCAAGATGGGGTAGAAGGGGGCATGGGCTCGCTCCTACAGCTCCTCGTCGTCGGCTTCATCGCGGGCTGGCTCGCCCGCTACTACATGGGCACCCGGAAGCAGGGGGCCCTCGTCGACATCGCGCTCGGGATCGGCGGCGCGGTGGCCGGCGGCCTCCTCTTCGGCATCCTCGGCTTCGGCGCCAACGGGCTCTTCGCGAGGATCGTGGTCGCCTTCGTCGGCGCGGTCGTCGTCATCGCGGTGTTCCGGGCGCTGACCCGGCGCTGACGCGTCACCCCCGCTTCACCCACGCCGCGGCGAAGAAGGCGTCGCACCCCTGCCGGTGCGGCCACGTCCGCAGGAAGCCGTCCGGGGTGAGGCAGGCGGCGGGCGCCTCCGGACGGAGCCGCTCCAGCTCCGGGTGGCGCGCCTCGAGCGCGAGGGCCACCTCCTCGTCCTCCTCGCGGCGGAAGGTGCAGGTGGCGTAGACGAGCCGCCCGCCGATCCTCACGTGCGCCGCCGCCCGCTCGCAGAGCTCCAGCTGGAGCGCGGGGAGGGGAGCGAACGCGGCAGGATCGAGCCGCCAGCGTACGTCGGGACCGCGCCGGAGCGCCCCCAGCTCCGAGCAGGGCGCGTCGACGAGCGCTCGGTGGACACAGAGGCCCGCTGGTGGCGCGGCGCCGTGAACGGAGACGTTCCCGGCCCCGGCTCGCGCCGTGCGGTCGCGCAGGCGTCGCAGCCGCTCGCCGTCCGGATCCGAGGCGTGCACGCGGCCGTCGGGCCCGACGTCTGCGGAGAGCGCCAGCGTCTTGCCACCCGCGCCGGCGCAGAGGTCGAGCACCTCCTCGCCGGGGCGCGCGCCGACGATCGCGCCGAGCAGCTGGCTCC
>JBAVTL010000085.1:0-18126 GCA_049696175.1 Anaeromyxobacteraceae bacterium | reverse complement strand
GGTGAGGGGGCCCACCGGCGCCGTCCTGATCAGCCGCTGCAGCTGCTTCCGGCTCCGGTCCACGGCCCGCGCGGCGCCGGCGCCCACCCCCATCCGCCGAAGCCGATCTGGATCGAAGCGGCTCCGCTCCGCCTCGTCGAAGAGCTGCGCCAGCTCGAGCAGGTCGGAGGGGCCGGTGGGCGGCAGCTTCACCCCCTCGAGCGCGCGGCGGTCGCGCAGGTCCCGCTCGCCGAGGAGCGCCGCGAGGAGCGCCCCCTCCGCCGCCACGCCGCGCCTCGCGGCCTCGACGAGCAGGCGCCCCTGCCGCGGGTGGAGCGGAAAGCGGAGCAGCTCGCGCCCCTCCTTCGTGAGCGCGCCGTCGGGGCCGGTCGCGCCGAGCCTGCGCAGGAGCCCCGACGCGGCCTGCTCCGACGCCGCCGGGGGCGGCTCGAACCACTCGAAGGCCTCGCGGCTGCCGAAGGAGGCGAGGGCCAGCAGCGTCTCGGCCAGGTCCTCCCGCTCGATCTCCGGCGTCTCGAACTCGGGGCGCGCGTCGTGATCGTGGCGCGTGTACAGGCGCAGCGCCCGGCCCGGTCCCTGCCGTCCGGCGCGCCCGGCGCGCTGGGCGGCCGAGGCGCGGCTGACCTTCCGGAGCTCCAGCGACGGGAGGCCGGACCAGGGCGAGTGCGACGCGATCCGCGCGAGGCCGGAGTCGACGACCGCGACGACCCCGTCGATCGTGACCGAGCTCTCGGCGACGTTCGTGGAGAGGAGCACCTTCCGCCGGCGGCTCGGCCGCACGGCGCGGTCCTGATCGTCGGGCGGCAGGTCGCCGTGGAGCGGCAGCAGGTCGATCCCCGCCTGCCCGGCGAAGCCCGCGAGCGCCTCGGCGGCGCGGCGGATCTCGGCGGCGCCGGGGAGGAAGACCAGGAGGTGCCCCTCCGGCAGCTCGCGCACGAGCTGGCGGACGGCGCGCCCGACACGCTCCTCCAGCCGGACGTCCTTGCGCGCCGCCTCCTCGGGCGAGAGGTACTCCACGGCGACGTCGAAGCGCCGCCCCTCGGAGCGGATCGTCTCGGCCCCCAGGTAGCGGGCCACCGGCGCAGCGTCGAGCGTCGCCGACATGGCGACCAGCTTCAGATCCGGCCTGGTGGTGCGCTGGAGCCGGCGCAGCAGCGCCAGCGCCAGGTCGCCCTGCAGATGGCGCTCGTGGAACTCGTCGAGCAGGACGGCGCCGACGGAGGGGAGGGTGGGGGCGGAGAGGAGCTGGCGGGTGAGGAGCCCCTCGGTGACGAACCGGATCCGCGTCCGCGGCGAGGTCACGTCCTCGAACCGGACCTGGTAGCCCGCCGTCTCGCCGGCTTTCTCCCCCAGCTCGTCGGCGACGCGGCGGGCGGCGAGCCTCGCGGCGAGCCGGCGTGGCTCCAGGACGACGATCTCCTTGTCGCCGACGACCCGTCCCGCGAGCAGCGCCGACGGGACGCGCGTCGTCTTGCCCGCGCCGGGCGGCGCCTCGATGACGAGCGACGGCGCGGCGCGGAGCGCGGCGACGATGTCGGGGAGGAGCGGGTCGATCGGGAGGGCGTCCATCCGGGCGAGGTTCTACCGCGCCGGCGCCCCTCCGTCCTACCGCCGCCCTACTCCCGGTGCGCCGCCCGATCCCACCTCCCCTTCGCGCGCAGCGCGGCGACGATCTCCTTCGCCCTCTCGCGGAGGACCATGTAGTCGGTCTTCGCGACGCGGTTGAGCGGGATGCCCCCCTGCGCGACGATCTCCACGTGGCTGGGGCGTGCGTAGGAGGCGATGTCGTGGCAGGCGGCGAGGACCTCCTGCGCCGTGACGCTCTGGCCGGTGGCCGGCTCGACGAAGACCAGCACCGCCTCGCCCCAGACGGCGTGCTCGACCCCGACGCAGCCGGCGGCGGTCACCTTCCCCGCGAGCTTCGTCACGATCACGTCCTCGACGTCGGTGGGATAGACGTTGAAGCCCTTCGGCTTGATGGTGAGCTTGGAGCGGCCGGCGAGCCGGAGCCCCTTCTCGCTCCAGCTGCCCAGATCGCCCGTGTAGCACCAGCCGTCCTTCGAGATCGTCTTCGTGGTCGCGCCGGGATCGTTAAGGTAGCCGAGGAAGACCTGCGGGCCTGTGAAGCAGATCTCGCCGATCTCGCCGCCGGCCTTCTCCGCGCCGGCGGTGCCGTCGTCCGCCATCGGCTCGCGGATGGCGAGGCGGCAGCGCGGCATGTCGAAGCCGATCCCCTCCGCGAGGTCCTCCGCGCTCGCGCCGAGCGCGGTGTAGGTGCAGAAGCCGCTCAGCTCGGTGAGCCCGAGGCCGGTGCCGATCTCCGGGGCCATCTGGCGCAGCCGATCCAGGAAGGAGCGGGGGACGCTCTGGCCGCCGTAGATCGCCATGCGGACGCTCGAGAGGTCGAGCTCGCGGTGGCGCGGGTGGTTCCACTCGAGCGTGAAGAGCGCCGGGATCTGCCCGAGCACCGTGACCCGGTGCTGCTGGATCGCCTCGAGGCTCTTCTCCGCGTCGAAGATGTGCAGGAGCACGGCGGTCAGCCCCTCGTAGAGCGCCGTGCCCAGCAGCTCGGTCATGCAGCCCACGTGACCGGGTGGCAGGTTCACGAGCATCCGGTCCTCGGGCCGCAGCCCGAACCCGACCGCCAGCGCCACGTTCTGCGTCAGGATCCCCTCGTGACAGAGGAGCGCCGCCTTTGGAGAGCCGGTCGAGCCCGTGGTGAAGAGGACGAGGCAGCCGTCCCGGCGTGCGACGAGCCGCCGGGCGCGCCGCACCGAGCCGGTGAGCTTCGAGAGGACGTACCCGAGCGCGATCCCCTTCGTGAACTCCTGCGCCCAGACGGCGCCGGGCAGGATCCCTACCGGCGCCTTCTGGAACTGCACCCAGTGCCGCACGGTCGGGAACTTGCCGACCACCTCGCGCAAGATCGGCATGAGGGCGGGGACGCCGACGAAGAAGTAGCCCTTCGGCTGCAGCTTCTCGAAGGCCGCGTGGATCTCGGCCGGCCGGAGCCTCAGGTCCAGCGGCGCCAGGATCACGCCGATCCGGTAGCAGGCGACGAGCAGGTAGACGTGCTCCTTGAGGAGCGGGAGGCTCGTCGCGAGGACGTCTCCCTTGCGATACCCCCTTGCGAGGAGCCGTGCCGCGAAGGCGTCGGCGGCGGTGTCGAGCTGCTTCCAGGTGACCCGCTCGCCCGTGTTGTGCTCGATGAGCGCGAGCTCGCCGGGGGCCCGGCGGGCGTGGAGCGCGACGTAGTCGGCGACGTTGTCGAGGAGCGCGCCGCAGCGGTCGCGGCAAGCCTGGTCCTGGGCGGAGGTCTTCATGCCGGACGTTCTAGCGCAACCCGGGGAGGGTTGGGCCCGCGGCGTGACGACGAGCCGCGCCCGGCTCAGTGGGCTGGGGAGGTCGGGGGCTGCGCGAGCCGGGGGTCCTCGCCGGACAGCGCGTCCCGCACCGCGCGCGTCAGCTCCTCGCAGCTGACCGGCTTCTGGACGAAGGCGCGTGCGCCGAGCCGGAGGCAGCGGTCGCGGTCGGCGTCGTCGATGGAGGAGGTGACGATCACGATCGGCGTCGGCTCGGATCGCCCGCCCAGGACCTCCATCATCTCGAGCCCCGAGAGCCCCGGCATGAAGAGATCCAGGACCACGCAGTCGGGGGGACGATCGGCCATCCGGTCGAGCGCATGCTCGGCGTCGCTCGCCTCCATCACCTCGTGCCCCGCGGCCGCGAGGATGGCCCGGCAGTAGGCGCGCGCGGTCTTCGAGTCGTCGACGATCAGGACCAGTGCCATGCGTCGCCCCCCACGGGCGCTCCGGAATCGACCTGGCCAATAGTCGCCCGATGCGCGGCGCTTCACAACGGTGGGCGTCGGGCGCACCTCACCCCACGCGGGCGCGCGCCAGCGAGGGAACCCCTCTGGATTCGGCCCGTCAGTGGGTGACGGGCGCCGGCTCCGCCGGTGACGTGGCGGGGGTCGCGACGAGCCGCAGCTTCGTCCCGTCCTCCTCCACCTCGACGTGCACGCTGCCGCCGCCGATCAGCTCGCCGAAGAGGATCTTCTCGGCCAGCGGCTTCTTCACCTCGGACTGGATGATCCGCGCCATCGGCCGCGCGCCCATCCTGGGGTCGAAGCCGCGGTCGGCGAGCCAGCCGCGCGCCTCCGCCGTGAGCGTCAGGGTGACCCGCTTCTCCAGCAGCTGCGCCTGGAGCTCGGCGACGAACTTGTCCACGATCCGGCCCACCACCTCGGGCGGCAGCGCGTCGAACGCCACCCACGCGTCGAGCCGGTTGCGGAACTCGGGGCTGAAGGCCCGCTCGATGGCCGCGCGCGCGTTGCCGGCGCCCTCTCCCTCGAGGCCGAAGCCGAGCCGCCGCGCCGCGAGCTCCTGCGCGCCGGCGTTGGTCGTCATGACGAGCACGACGTTGCGGAAGTCGGCCTTCCGCCCGTTGTTGTCGGTGAGCGTGGCGTGGTCCATCACCTGGAGGAGGAGGTTGTAGACGTCCGGGTGCGCCTTCTCGATCTCGTCGAGCAGCAGGACCGCGTACGGGGTCCTGCGCACCGCGTCGGTGAGCAGGCCGCCCTGATCGAAGCCGACGTAGCCCGGGGGCGCGCCGATGAGCCGGGAGACGGTGTGCTTCTCCTGGTACTCGGTCATGTCGAAGCGCATGAACTCGACGCCGAGGATCCGGGCGAGCTGCTTCGCGAGCTCGGTCTTGCCGACCCCGGTCGGCCCAGAGAAGAGGAAGCTGCCGGTCGGCTTCTCCGGGCTGCCGAGCCCGGAGCGCCCCAGCTTGATGGCGGCGGCGATCGCGCCGATGGCGACGTCCTGGCCGAAGATCACCTTCTTCAGCTCGCCCTCGAGGCTCTGGAGCGCGGAGCGGTCGTCGGACGAGACGGTCCGCTCCGGGATCCGGGCCATCCGCGCGACGACCCGCTCGACGTCCCGCGTCGTGATCCGGTGGTGCCGCCGCTCCTCGGAGCGCATCCGGTCGCGAGCGCCCGCCTCGTCGAGGACGTCGATCGCCTTGTCTGGGAGCTTGCGATCGGTGATGTGCTTCGCGGAGAGCTCCGCGGCGGCGCGCAGCGCCTTCGGCGTGAAGCTCACGCCGTGGTGCTCCTCGTAGGCGCTCTTGAGGCCGCGCAGGATCTTCACCGTCTCCTCGACGGACGGCTCGTCCACCTCGATCTTCTGGAAGCGGCGCGCGAGGGCGTGGTCCTTCTCGAACGTCGCCTTGTAGTCGTTCCAGGTCGTCGAGCCGATGCAGCGCAGCTCGCCGCTCTGCAGGGCGGGCTTCAACAGATTGGAGGCGTCCATCGTCGAGCCGCTGGTCGCGCCCGCGCCGACGATGGTGTGGATCTCGTCGATGAAGAGGATGGCGCCCGGCGTCTCCTTCGCGCCGCTGATGACCCCCTTGAGCCGCTGCTCGAACTCGCCGCGGAACTTGGTGCCGGCGATGAGCGCGCCCATGTCGAGCGCGTAGACCGCGGCCCCCTCCAGCACCGCCGGGACCCGCTTGTCGTGGATCGCGAGCGCGAGCCCCTCGACGATGGCGGTCTTGCCGACCCCGGGGTCTCCGACCAGCACCGGGTTGTTCTTCCGGCGCCGGCAGAGCACCTGGATCATCCGCTCCACCTCGGCCGCCCGGCCGACGAGCGGGTCGATGAGCCCCTTCGCGGCGCGCTCCACCAGGTTCACGGTGTACGTGCGGAACGGGTCCTTCGCCGGGCGCTCGCTCCGGCCGCCCATCGCCTCCTCGCCGTCCTCGCCCTCCTCGGTGGAGGGGCCCTCGTCGCCGTCCTTCGTCGTGCCGTGCGACACGAACTGGAGGATGTCGATCCGCTGGATCCCCTGCGCCTCGAGGAGGTGGACCGCGTGCGAGCCCTTCTCCCGGGTGATGGCGACGAGGACGTCGCCCGCGTGCAGCTCGGTCCGGCCGCTCCCCTGCACGTGCCAGGCGGCGCGCTGGAGGACCCGCTGGAACGCGGCGGTCTGCTCCGGGTCGCGCTCGGTCGCGAGCGCCTGGATGGCCCGGTCGAAGTACTCCTCGATCTCCTTCCGCAGCCGCTCCAGATCGGCGCCGCAGGCCAGGAGGACCTCCTTCGCGACCCGGTCGTTGGTCAGCGCGAGCAGGAGGTGCTCCAGGGTGACGTACTCGTGGTTGCGGCGGCGCGCGTCCGCCAGGGCCGACTGGAGGGTCTGCTGCAGCTCTTTGGAAACGGTCACCATGTTCACTCCGGCTCGATCGTGATTAGGAGCGGGTACTCCCGCTCGCGGGCGAGGGCCGTCGCCTTGGCGGCCTTCGTCTCGGCGATCTCCCAAGGGTAGATACCGGCGACGCCGACGCCGCGCATATGAACGTTCAACATGATGCGATGGGCGCTCTCGGGGTCGTGGTTGAAGACGCTCACCAGGATGAAGTCCACGAACTCCTGGGTCGTGTAGTCGTCGTTGTGGAGCAGGACCTTGAAGCGCGCGGGGAGGCGGGTCTTCGTCTCCTGCTGCGTCCTGGGGACGGTGACGGTCTCGCCGCCGGGTGGGGAGGGCTCTGCCATGCACCGGTATTCTACCGGAGCCCGGACACGCCGCCGCGTCACCCGGTCCCCCTTCAGGGCGATTCCGGAGGGGGGAGCTCCCACCGGCCGCGCAGGGTCGGCTTCTCGAGCAGCTCGTCCAGCCGGTCGAGGAACCGGTTTCGCGGGATCTCCCGCGCGCCGAGGCTGACGAGGTGGTCGGTCCGGACCTGGCAGTCGACGAGCCCGATCCCGCTCCGCGCGAGGAACTCGACGCTGCGGACGAAGGCGGCCTTCGACGCGTCGGCGCGCTCGGAGAACATCGACTCGCCGAAGAAGGCTCCGCCCAGGCTCACGCCGTACAGCCCCCCGCAGAGCGCGTCGCCGTGCCAGGTCTCGAAGGAGTGGGCGAAGCCCTCGCGGTGGAGCGTCTCGTAGGCGGCGATCATCTCGTCGGTGATCCAGGTGCCGCTCTGCCCGGCCCGCTTCGAGCGCGCGCAGCCGCGGATGACCTGGCCGAAGGCCCGGTCGGCCGTGATCCTGTAGGTGCCACGGCGGAGGGTGCGCGCGAGCGACGCCGAGACGTGGAGCTCCTCGGGGAAGAGGACGAGGCGCGGGTCGGGCGACCACCAGAGGATCGGGCTCCCCTCGTTGAACCACGGGAAGATCCCCTCCGCGTAGGCCCGCAGGATCCGGTCGGGCGAGAGATCGCCCCCCACGGCCAGCAGCCCGTCCTCCTCGGCGAGCGAGGGGTCGGGGAAGATC
Source organism: Anaeromyxobacteraceae bacterium (assembly GCA_049696175.1). Lineage (GTDB taxonomy): Bacteria > Myxococcota > Myxococcia > Myxococcales > Anaeromyxobacteraceae > DATIVK01. Next base: position 10,850 of record JBAVTL010000085.1, on the reverse strand, counting down.
GGCTCGTCGGAGAGGCGGAATACCGGCACCGTGCTCGCTTCCCCTCTCCCTCACTGAGGGAGAGGGCAGGGTGAGGGAGACACTCAAGCGTGCAGTTCGATGAACTGCTTGATCGCCTTCCGGACCGTGTTCTGCACGGCCGCCGGCACCTCGGGGAGCGCGGCGTTCTTGCAGAGCGCCAGCGTCTGCTGCAGGGAGTTGCAGCGGGCCTGGCAGCTCGGGCACTTCGAGAGGTGCTGCTCCATCGTGGCGCAGAGCTCGCCGGAGATCTCGTCCTCGAGGTGCTGCGAGAAGAGCTGGACGATGTCCGGGCACCCCGCGGCGGGCGGCTCGGCGCGAGCGCCGGGCGCCTCGTGCGCGAGGACGGGCGCGACCGCTTCGCGCACCACCAGCCGGGCCCGGTGGAGCCGGCTCTTCACCGCCTCGACCGTGAGCCCCATGATCTCGGCGACCTCCGGGGCGGAGAGCCCCTCCACGTCGCGGAGCACGAGCACCTCGCGGTACATCGGATCGAGCTCGGCGATCGCCTTCTCGAGCGCCCCCTCCACCTGGCGGCCAGCCAGCTCGTCATCGGCGGTGCGCGTCGGATCCACCACCTGGCGCGCCTCCAGCCCCGGCTCACGGGCCTCGAGCGACTCCTCCTGCTCGGGCGCGAACTTCGAGCGGCGCCGGTGCTTGATGCAGAAGCTGCGGGCGATCGTGTAGAGCCACGTGGAGATCGACGACGCGCCGCGGAAGTCGCGGATCGTCCGGGCGGCCGCGATCAGCGTCTCCTGCAGCACGTCCTTCGCGTCCTCGGGGTCTCGGCACATCTTGAGGCCGAAGCGGTAGACGCGCCGCTGATGGCGCTCGATGAGGGCGTCGAGCGCCTTCGGATCGCCGGCCTGGGCGGCGGCGAGCAGGTTCTGGTCGGAGGTTTCCATCGGGGCGGGCGGGATCATTAATGCAGGACGCCCCTCCGCTCAAGGCTGCGAGCGGTCGCAGCGGGACCTGGCGCCTCGAGCCGCTCGTTGGGCGCGGCGTCGCGATCCTCAGCCGAGGAGCGGCTCGCCGGCGTCGTTCACGATTGCGTCCAGCGCCAGACGTGTTATGTCGCCGCGCGCGATCTGCGCCCTCTGCCCCATTCAGGTGCCGGTAATGCGAGGGGGTAGGTTCCGTGGCGGGTCACGCAAGGGCCTGAAAGTTGGTCGCCCCTGGGGCCTGCGTGACTCCTAAAAGGGTATCGCGCAGCCGTTGCGTGGGTCATTAAGCACCCGGTAGCCAACAAAACGCCACCGCTCCTTCGGGGAATAAACCCCGTATGGGCGCCGCGTTGAAGGTGCGCGCGATTTTCAGCGACGGCGCTTGTACCGTTTCAGGACGCAATTATTGCATTTTCAAAGCGTTCAGTTCCGGGTACATTAGTTGCTAAAGGCCCATGTGGGGATGAAGAAAGAACAAGTCATCGTGGTCGAGGGCGACCCTCGCGATCGGGCCACGCTTCACGGTGCCCTCGCGGCGGTCGGCTATGACGTGGCCGACGCCGAGAGCGCGCAAGAAGCGCTGGCCATGGTCCCGGCGCTCCAGCCGTCGGCGCTCGTGATCGACGCGCTGCTCCCTGGTGGCGCCGAGGACTTCTTCCGGCAGCTGCGGGCGGCCAGGTCGGACGCCGGCGTCGTGGTGCTCTGTCCGTACGACCGGATGGACGCTGCGGTCGCCGCGATGCGCGCCGGGGCGGAGACCTACGTCGCGCGCCCGGTCCACGCCGACCTCGTCGCCGCGGCGATCGAGAAGGTGATCGAGCGGCGCAGCCTGCGGCAGGAGGGGGCTCGGCTGCGCGCGGCGGTGCGTGGCCGGATCGCCATCGTCGGCGCGGCGCCCGAGCTGCGCCAGGTGATGGACATCGTCAAGCGCGTGGCGCCGACCAAGGCGACGGTGCTCGTGGCGGGTGAGACTGGCGTCGGCAAGGAGCACGTGGCGCAGGCGATCCACGAGCTCTCGCCGCGGCGGGACCGCCCGTTCGTCCGGGTGAACTGCGCCGCGCTGTCCGACGTCCTCCTGGAGAGCGAGCTCTTCGGCCACGAGCGGGGCGCCTTCGACGACGCCACCGACCGGCGCAGCGGCCGGCTGGAGCAGGCGGACGGCGGCACCGTCTACCTGCACGAGGTGCGGCGGCTGGCCCCGTCGATCCAGGTGAAGCTGCTGCGGCTCCTGCAGCACGGTGACTTCGAGCGGCTCGGCGGGAGGGACTCGATCCACGTCGACGTCCGCGTCGTCGCCGGGACCCACGTCGACCTGGCCGAGGAGGTCAGGGCCGGCCGCTTCCGCGACGATCTCTACTACCGGCTCAACGTCGTCTCGGTGAGCCTCCCACCGCTGCGCGAGCGCAAGGGGGACATCCCGGCGCTCGTGAACCACTTCATCGAGCTCCACGCGCGGGCCCTCGGAAAGCACGTGGACGGGCCGACGCCCGGGGCGCTGTCGGCGCTCTTCGCCTACGGCTGGCCCGGGAACGTCCGGGAGCTGGAGAGCGCGGTGCAGCGGGCGGTGGAGAACGCGCGCGGCAAGGAGATCACCGCGGACGACCTGCCGCCGATCCTCATCGGGATGGGGCCGGACGAGGGGACCACCTCCACGCTCATCCCCGGCGCGAGCCTCTTCGAGATCGAGCGCGAGGCGATCCTGCGGACGCTCGACCAGGTGGACGGCTCCACGGCGCGGGCCGCCGAGCTGCTCGGCGTCTCGGTCCGGAAGATCCAGTACCGGCTCAAGGAGTACCGCTCCGGCTACTCGGGCCGCCGGCGCGTGGGAGACCACGAGGCGGCGCACGAGGCGGGCGACCGGAGGCGGTGAGGGTCTTTCCGCCCCCCGGGATCGCGGGAGGCTCCGCCGGCGCGCTCGCGCGCGGCGGGCGGTCAGGACGCCGAGAGAATCGTCACCTGCGCGCCCGCGAAGAGCCGGAAGTGCGGATCGGTCGTGATGAGCTCGGCCCCGAGCTCCTCCGCCTGGCCGCCTGCGTCGGCGTTATCCCTTCTCGCAGTGCCGCCAGGGCATCGTGGACTCGCCGGCGTCGCGCCTCCGGATCGTCGCGCTGCGCCGCCTCGAGCGCTTGCTGGCGTACGTAGGTCGCGACGCTGAGGTGCGACGATTGGGCAGCGCGCTCGAGGAGGTCCAGATCCGGACCGGAGACGCGCACCGAGACGTGCTTCGCCTTGATCTTCCGGGGAGCCATGGTGTCCATTGTCCACCGTTGGTGTGCGGACTTCAACGGCGGCTGCGGTCCAGCCCTCGCGGCCTCTCCTGCTCCTCGCTGCCTAGGCCGCCACACCGTGCGGTGCCCTGATGCGACGAAACGCACACGTTGAGGGCGCCCTTGCGCACGCGGGGATCGGCCCTCCGACTACGTCAGACCCCTGTGCGACTCCTGATCGTGGAGGCGCGGGCAGCGCAGCGCTCTCGACCTGTTCCCCGAGTCCCCGGTTCGGCCGGCCAGGACCTGGCTACTGCGGCGCGCGTCGGTCTCCGCACCCTGATCCTCGCCCTGTGGGGCAAGGGCGAGGCTGACGCCGCGTGACCACATCCGCCGATTCAAACGGACCGGTGGAGGCACCGGCGGGTGGGCGGGGGAAAGGCGCACCGCAGGTCGCCGCTCACCTCTTCGCCGCCGCTACAACCGTCTCCGGATCGCCGAGATGGCGCCCGCGTGGCCGTGATCGCTCCCTCACCCTGGCCCTCCCCCTCGATGAGGGGGAGGGGACGTCGGCCTATGGAGGTGAGTCGCGCAGCCCTCGTCCGTTAGTTGTCCGAGTACACGTGCGCCGACTCTTCAGACGTCGGCAGCATCCCGATCCCGACGTAGGTGAAGATCACCACGGCGAACCCGATGATCGCGAACCAGGCCGCCGCGTCGCCGCGCCAGCCCTTCACCTTCCGGAGGTGCAGGTACGCCGCGTAGACGAGCCACGTCACGAGCGACCAGTTCTCCTTCGGGTCCCAGACCCAGAAGTCGCCCCACGCGCTCTTCGCCCAGACCGAGCCGACGAGCAGCCCGAAGGTGAGCAGCACGAAGCCGAACTTGATCGAGTCGTACGCGACCTTCTCGAGGTCCAGCTCCTCGCCGCTGAGGACCGACCCGGCCTTGATGGTGAGCAGGCGCCGGACGAACGGGGAGTGGTGGGAGAGGAGCTGCATCACCGAGATGCCGGCCGCCATGGCGACCGCGGCGTAGCCGACGAAGTAGACCCAGACGTGGGGGACGAACCAGCCGGACTGGAGCGCCGCGGGGAGCTTCTGGATCTCGGCGTCCCACTTCGTCAGCGCGAAGACGATGCTGGCCACGGCGAGGAACGCCGCCACCGCGCCGAAGATGCGGGTCCGGTAGAGCCGCTCCAGCACGAGGTAGAGGAGCCCGATGTTGAAGGCCAGGAAGATGGCCGTCTCGAAGAGCGACTTCAGCGGGGCGCGGCCGGCCTGGACCCACATCCCGATGAAGAGCCCGCCGTTCACGGCCACGGCAGCCGCCATCACCGCGGTGGCGAGGCGCGCCGCGGTCTTGCTGGGCGACAGCCAGGTCGCCACGTAGAAGGCCATCGAGACCGCGTAGAGGAAGCCGGTCGCCGAGAAGTAGGGGTGTTCGACGAGGATGTACTGGAGCATGGTTCTCCTCCGGTGCTGCGCTACTGCGGCTGCGAGGCCTTCTTGCGGGGATCGTTGATCAGGTACTTCTTCACGTAGAAGACGAAGAAGACGCCGAGCGAGATGACGGCGAAGCCGGTGAAGACCCAGGCGACGCCCGGATCGTAGACGGCCTCGAGCCCCGAGTAGTTGGGCTCCTTCGGGTTGTAGTTGACCTGGTAGAGCGTCCAGCCTTCGAAGCGCAGCGGATCGTTGACGCTGATGACGGCGTGCTTCGTCTCGCCGGGGCTGGAGACGGTCACGGTGGAGAGGTAGGACTTCACCTCCTCCTGCCGCTTCTCGAAGACGAGCGCGCCGCCGCGGGCGAGCATGACGGCCTGGGGCTGGCGCGCGAACGCCAGCTTCTCCTGCCGGCGGGCCCCCTCCCGCACCGTGATCTGGACGGCCGGGTTGAGCCACTGCTGGGAGGCGGTGCCAGGGGAGAGGGTCCGCTCCGCCGACGGGAGGAGCGCGCCCAGCTTCACGAGGCCGCCGAAGAGCGCGAGCCCCTCGGTGAGCGGCTGGACGCTCTCGCCGTCGGCCCGGTGGACGACGACCTGCTTCGTGTTCGCGGAGATGAGGACCGAGGTCGCGACGCCCTCGATCGCGGGCGGGGGGTCCGCGTCGAAGAGGACCGCGACCAGGCCGTTGGGGCCGAGGAGCGGCTCGTCGCCAGGCGCGAGCCAGGTGGTCCTGCCGGCGACGGTCACCTCGAGCGCCGGGGCGCCGCCCTGGGACGGGACCGCCTTCGCCGCGCGGACGAAGTCCGGGTAGATGGCCTCGAGCTGGAAGGTGTCTCCGCCGGGGAGCAGGTGGCGCCTGGTGTCGGGCTCGAAGCTGGTCTTGAGCCGCCACTGCTCGACGAGGCGGCCGTCCTCGTCCTTCACCATCTTCTGCTCGTAGTAGCCGATGCGGAACTCGGACTCGTAGTTGATGAGGTCGAACTTGTCGAGCTTGAGCTGGAAGCCGAGCGGATAGGTCTCGCCCGTTGGGATCCCGCCGCGCGTGGCCCTGACGTGCGTGGCCACGTCGCCGCCGGCCATCAGGTCGATCCGTCCGCGGACCGCCATGGTCGAGGCGACGGCCGCGCCGCCGAGGGAGAGCAGGAGCCCCAGGTGGACGAGGTAGAAGCCGATCGTCTTGGGGCGGAGGGGCCAGCGCAGCGCGGCCGAGAAGCTGATCGCGACGCAGAAGAGCGCCATCAGCAGCGCGAAGGGGAGCCCGTGGAAGATGTCGTCGAAGCGCAGCGCGAGGATGAGCGGCGCGACGGCGCCGTACCGCGCCCGGTAGAGCTCGGGCGGCTTCCCCTGGAGGATGAGCGTCCCGAGGATGGCGAGGATCGCGAGCGCGACGAGGAGCGTGGCGGTGAAGCGGAACGCGCCCATCGTCTCCCGGATCCGCTTCCCGACGAAGACGGCGACCACGAGGACGACCACCATCGAGATGCCGGTCGCGACGACCAGGTTCATCGGCCCGGGCGGGATGAATGCGCCGAGCACGACGCCGACGAGCAGCGCGGCGGTGACGAGGAGCGTCGTGTGACGGAACTCGATGGCCGCTTGGGGCCCCGCTCGTCCGCTGCGCGACGCGGCGGTGGTGGGCTTGACGTCGTTCGTGCTCACTAGGGGTTCCTCCGTGCTGTCGCTACCGAGCTGCGCGCGTCCCAGCCGTCACGGATGGGAGCCCCGCGCGATCCGGGTGTTGTTGGCGGGTTCCGGTCTAAAAGACCAACGATAATCGGAGCGGCTCGCCGCTGCTGTGTTGAAAAGCGGCGCAGCATCGCACGGGGCGCCGGAGAAAGGGAAGGAGACGAAACGTTGCCAACGTTAACGGTCTGCTTCCAGGGGCTGGTGCGGGGCGTCCCGCGGTCGCAGCCCCCGTATGCCCCGTAGGCACGAAGGCGCGAACGGGTGCAAGGTTCCCGGGCAAGCTGCTTGGAACGCGTGCACAAACTCGTGGGAAATCAACGGCTTCCACTCTTGACGTCTCGCGGCGTGTTCGGGGAAACTGACCGACCTGTCAGCAACGGCGTGAGTGCGACGCGCGGCGGCCAACCGCATGCGTGGGTCGCACGCTGCGCGTTTCCGGAACGAGCGGGAGAGAAGAAGAAGATGATCGAGACCGGCTATCCCAAGGCGCAGGGGCTTTACGATCCGCGCGACGAGCGCGACGCGTGCGGCTTCGGCTTCGTCGCTGACATCCAGGGGCGCAGGTCCCACGACATCGTGGCGAAGGCGCTGACGGTGCTCGTGAACCTCGAGCACCGTGGGGCCGTCGGGGCCGAGAAGAACACCGGCGACGGCGCGGGGATCCTCTTCCAGGTGCCGCACGACTTCCTCGTCCGGGAGGGCGCGAAGGCCGGGATCAAGCTGCCGAAGGCGGGCGCCTATGCCGCCGGGATGGTCTTCCTCCCTCCGAACGCCGACGGGCGCGCAGCCTGCGAGCGGATCTTCTCGGAGACGATCGCGTCCGAGGGGCAGCAGCTCCTCGGCTGGCGCGACGTGCCGACCGACAACCGCTCCCTCGGCCCCACCGCGCAGTCGAGCCAGCCAGTGATCCGGCAGGTCTTCGTGGGGCGCGGGGCCGCCGTGGCCGACGACATGGCGTTCGAGCGGAAGCTCTACGTCATCCGCCGGCTCGTCGAGAAGAAGATCTCCCGCTCGGCCATCCCGGGGCGCACCCACTTCTACGTCCCGAGCCTCAGCCACAAGACCATCGTCTACAAGGGGATGCTCAACGCGCCGCAGCTGCGCGAGTTCTACCTCGACCTCCGCGATCCGTCGGTCGTGTCCGGGATCGCGATGGTCCACTCGCGCTTCTCGACCAACACCTTCCCCTCGTGGTCGCGCGCCCACCCGTACCGCTACATCTCGCACAACGGCGAGATCAACACGCTGCGGGGCAACGTCAACTGGATGCAGGCGCGCCAGTCGATGATGGAGTCGAAGCTCTTCGGCGAGGACCTGAAGAAGGTCCTCACCGTCGTCGACACCGACGGCTCCGACTCCGGGATGTTCGACAACGTCCTGGAGCTGCTGCACCTCGCCGGCCGCGAGCTGCCGCACGCCATGATGATGATGGTGCCGGAGCCCTGGACCCGGCACGAGTCGATGAGCGAGGAGAAGAAGGCGTTCTACGAGTTCCACAGCTGCCTGATGGAGCCGTGGGACGGCCCCGCCTCGATCGCCTTCACCGACGGCGTCCGCGTCGGCGCGATCCTCGACCGGAACGGCCTGCGCCCTTCGCGCTACTACGTCACCAAGGACGGCCTGGTCGTCATGGCCTCCGAGGTCGGCGTCCTCGACATCCCTGCCGGCGACGTGGTGCAGAAGGGGCGGCTCCAGCCGGGCCGCATGTTCCTCCTCGACACGTCCGAGCAGCGGATCATCGCGGACGACGAGCTGAAGGAGCGGCTCGCCCGCGCGGCGCCGTACGCGGAGTGGCTCGATCGGTACCTCGTGGACCTCGACGAGCTGCCGAAGCCGGTCGGCGTCATCGGCCCGGATCACGAGACCGTCCTCCGCCGCCAGGAGGTCTTCGGCTACACCTCCGAGGAGGTGACGATGCTCCTCTCGCCCATGGCGACCCACGGCGCCGAGCCGATCGGGTCGATGGGCACCGACACGCCCCTCGCCGTCCTCTCCGAGAAGCCGCAGCCGCTCTTCAACTACTTCAAGCAGCTCTTCGCCCAGGTCACCAACCCGCCGGTTGACGCGATCCGCGAGGATCTGATCATGTCCGTCGAGACCGCGGTCGGGCCCGAGGGGAACCTCCTCGAGCCGGGGCCGGAGTCGGCGCGCCAGCTCGGCCTGCCGTCGGCGGTCCTCCGCAACGAGGAGCTCGAGAAGATCCGCTCGCTCGACGGCGGCGCGGTCTCGAAGGGGCTCCGCAGCATCACCCTCCCGATCCTCTTCAAGCCGACCGGCGGCGCCTCGCTCAGGAAGGCGATCGAGGACCTCCGCTACCGCGCGTCCGAGGTGATCGCGGAGGGCTACAACCTCATCATCCTCTCGGATCGCGGCCACGACGCCGAGTACGCGCCGATCCCCTCGCTCCTCGCGGTCTCGGCGGTCCACCACCACCTCATCCACGAGGGGACCCGGACGCGCATCGGCCTCATCCTCGAGTCGGGCGAGCCGCGCGAGGTCCACCACTTCGCGCTCCTCATCGGCTACGGCGCGAGCGCCGTCAACCCGTACCTCGCCTTCGAGACCCTCCACGACCAGATCCGGCTCGGGATGATCCCCGGCGACGCGGTGAAGGCTGAGAAGAAGTTCGCGAAGGCGGTCTCCAAGGGGATCGTGAAGGTGATCTCCAAGATGGGGATCTCCACGATCCAGAGCTACCACGGCGCCCAGGTCTTCGAGGCCATCGGCCTCGCGCAGGACTTCATCGACGAGTACTTCACCTGGACCGCGAGCCGCGTCGGCGGCATCGGGATCGACAGCATCGCCGAGGAGGCGCGGATCCGGCACGAGCGCGGCTTCCCGTCGGGGCGCCCGATCGTCCACAAGAGCCTCCCCGCGGGCGGCCAGTACAAGTACCGCGCCGGCGGCGAGCACCACCTCTTCAACCCGGAGACGGTGCACCGGCTCCAGTGGGCGGTCCGCACCGGCGACTACAAGGCCTGGAAGGAGTACACGGCCCTGGTCGACAACCAGGCGAAGAACCTCTGCACCCTCCGCGGGCTGATGGACCTGAAGCCGAACCCGCGGCCGGTGCCCATCGAGGAGGTCGAGCCGGTCGAGACGATCATGCACCGCTTCAAGACCGGCGCGATGAGCTACGGCTCCATCTCGAAGGAGGCGCACGAGGCGCTCGCCATCGCGATGAACCGGATCGGCGGCAAGTCGAACACCGGCGAGGGCGGCGAGGACCCCGAGCGCTACCAGAAGCTCCCGAACGGCGACTCGAAGAACTCGGCCATCAAGCAGGTGGCCAGCGGTCGCTTCGGCGTGACGAGCGAGTACCTCGTCAACGCCGCCGAGCTGCAGATCAAGATGGCGCAGGGCGCGAAGCCCGGCGAGGGCGGGCAGCTCCCCGGCGAGAAGGTCTACCCGTGGATCGCGAAGACGCGCCACGCGACGCCCGGCGTCGGCCTCATCAGCCCGCCGCCGCACCACGACATCTACTCGATCGAGGACCTCGCGCAGCTCATCCACGACCTGAAGAACGCCAACCACGAGGCGCGCATCAGCGTGAAGCTGGTGGCCGAGGTGGGCGTCGGCACCATCGCCGCCGGCGTCGCCAAGTCGCACGCGGACGTGGTCCTCATCTCGGGCCACGACGGCGGCACCGGCGCCTCCTCGCTCACCTCGATCAAGCACGCGGGCATCCCGTGGGAGCTGGGGCTCGCCGAGACCCACCAGGTGCTCCTGATGAACGACCTGCGCAGCCGCATCGCGGTCGAGGTGGACGGCCAGCTCAAGACCGGCCGCGACGTGGTGGTGGGCGCCCTGCTGGGCGCCGAGGAGTTCGGCTTCGCCACCGCGCCGCTGGTGTCGCTGGGCTGCGTGATGATGCGGGTCTGTCACCTCAACACCTGCCCGGTCGGGGTGGCCACCCAGGATCCGCGGCTGCGGGCCCGCTTCACCGGCGACCCCGCCTACGTGGTCAACTTCATGCGCTTCATCGCGCAGGAGGTCCGCGAGTACATGGCCGAGCTGGGCTTCCGCACCATCGAGGAGATGGTGGGCCGCTCGGAGCGGATCGAGATGCGCCGCGCCGTCGACCACTGGAAGGCGCGCAACCTCGACTTCTCGCGCATCCTCTACAAGCCCACCGTGCCGCGCCACTTCGGCCGCACCTGCTCGATCGCGCAGGACCACGGGGTGGAGCGGAGCCTCGACGCCACCACGCTGCTGCCCCTGGCCAAGGCCGCCATCGAGCAGGGCACGAAGGTGGAGGCGAGCCTGCCCATCCGGAACACCAACCGCGTGGTGGGGACCATGACCGGCTCGGAGGTGACGCGCCGTCACGGGGCCGCCGGCCTGCCGCCCGGAACCATCACCTTCCACTTCAACGGCTCGGCCGGACAGTCGTTCGGGGCCTTCATCCCGCGCGGCCTGACGCTGCTGCTGGAGGGCGACGCCAACGACTACCTGGGCAAGGGGCTCTCCGGCGGCACGCTGGCGGTCTTCCCGCCCAAGGAGGCCACCTTCGTCCCCGAGGAGAACGTGGTCATCGGCAACGTGGCC
>JBAVTL010000084.1:0-5740 GCA_049696175.1 Anaeromyxobacteraceae bacterium | reverse complement strand
CCGGAGACGTAGCAGAGGGACATCCCGGGGTTGAGCCGGAGCAGCGCGCGCGCCCACGCGAGCGTGAGCTCCACCGTCACGCGAGCATAGGCCGCCTCGTCGAGCCCGACCGAGCTCACCCCCACGGCCCAGATGCACGCGTCGTAGCCGACGAGCTGAGGCTCGACGGCCGCGAAGTCGAAGAGGTCCGGCAGGACGAGCTCCTTCAGCTTCGGGTGCTCGACGCCGCAGGGGCGTCGCCCGATGCCGAGGACGCCCTCGACCTCGGGCGCGGCCAGTGCCTCACGCAGGGCGGCTGTCCCGACCATTCCGGAGGCTCCGAAGAGGATGATCTTCACGTGCGCACTCCTTCGGTGGGTGAGCTCCGATGGCTCCTGGGCACCCTCACTTGTCCGTCATCGCTAGCACGGCCTCCGGGAGCCGGGCGCCCTGCACGGTGATGCCTTCGAAGGCCCGCTCGATCTCCCGCAGCTCAACGGGCGTGAGCTCGATCTCGGCGGCGCCGAGGTTCTCCTCGAGCCGGTGGAGCTTGGTCGTGCCGGGTATCGGGACGATCCAGGGCTTCTGCGCCAGGAGCCACCCCAGCGCGACCTGCGCGACGGTCGCCTTCTTCCGGCTGGCGACGGCGGTGAGCAGGTCCACCACGGCCTGGTTGGCCTTGCGCGCCTCCGGCGAGAAGCGGGGCGAGAAGGCTCGGAAGTCGGTCGGGGCCAGCACCGTGGCCGCGTCGATCTTCCCGGTCAGGAAGCCGGCGCCGAGCGGGCTGAACGGCACGAAGCCGATCCCAAGATCGTCGCAGGCCGCCAGGACGCCGTTCTGCTCGACGTCTCGCGTCCAGAGCGAGTACTCGCTCTGCACCGCGGTCACGGGCTGGACGGCGTGGGCGCGCCGGATGGTCTTCGCGCTCGCCTCCGAGAGGCCGAAGTGCCTCACCTTGCCCTCCCGGATCAGCTCGCCGACGGCGCCCGCGACCTCCTCTATGGGGACGCTGGGATCGACGCGGTGCTGGTACAGGAGGTCGATGTGGTCGGTGCCCAGCCGCTTCAGCATCGCCTCCACGACCTCTCGGATGTGCTCCGGCTTGCTGTTCAGTCCGTAGCGCGACCCATCCGCGTTGATCCCGAACCCGAACTTGGTCGCGATGACGACCTGGTCGCGGACGGGCGCGAGCCCCTCCCCGACGAGCTGCTCGTTCGTGAACGGACCGTAAGCCTCGGCGGTGTCGAAGAGGGTGACTCCCCGCTCCACCGCCGCCCGGATCAGCGCGACGGCCGCGGCTCGATTCATCTCCGTGCCGTACGCGGACGTCATGCTCATGGTGCCGAGGCCGATGGCCGAGACCTCGAGTCCAGCCGCTCCAAGCTTGCGCTTCTTCATGGTCATTCCTCCTGGGTTGGTGAACGTCAGTGCTGTGGGGGCGCTTCCACGCCCGAGAAGACCAGCACCTGGTCGGGGAGCCGGGCGCCGTGGACCTGGATGGCCGAGACGGCTCCGTTCAGCTCGCCGAACTCGGCCGGGGTGAGACGCACCTCCGCCGCGCCGGCGTTCTCGAGCAGGTGCGCCATCTGCGTCGTCCCCGGAATGGGGACGATCCAGGGCCGCTGCGCCATCAGCCAGGCCAGCGCGATCTGGGCCGGCGTGGCGCCCTTCCGCTCGGCCCAGCGCTTCAGCAGCGCCACCAGCGCCAGGTTGTGCTGCAGGTTCTCCGGCGAGAAGCGGGACTCGACGCTCCGGATGTCTCCCTGGGCGAATCGCGAGTTCGCATCAATGGCCCCGGTGAGGAAGCCGACCCCGAGGGGGCTCCAGGGCACGAAGCCGATGCCGAGCTCCTGGCAGAGCGGGAGGACCTGCGCCTCGGGGCCGCGCCAGAGCATCGAGTACTCGCTCTGGACGGCGCTCACCGGGAGCGCCCTATGAGCCCGGCGCAGCGTGCCGAGCCCCATCTCGGAGAGCCCCCAGTGCAGCACCTTGCCCTCGGCCATGAGGTCCTTCACGGCGCCGGCGACGTCCTCGATGGGGACCTCCGCGTCGACCCGGTGCTGGTAGAGGAGGTCGATCCGGTCGGTGCGGAGGCGCCTCAGCATCCCCTCGACCGCCAGCTTGACGTGGGCCGGTCGGCTGTTGAGCCCCGGGCGGCGCTGCCCGGTCTCGAGGTCGATGTTCCAGCCGAACTTGGAGGCGATCACGATCCGGTCGCGGAAGGGCGCGACGCCCTCGCCGAGGATGCGCTCGACCTCGTGAGGGCCGTAGGCCTCGGCCGCGTCGTAGAACGTGACGCCACGCTCGAAGGCGGCCCGGATGATCCGGAGCATCTCGGGCCGGGTCGGGATGGTGGTCTGATAGGTGCGGCTCATGTTCTGGACGCCGAGTCCGACGCTGGAGACCTCCAGCGAGCCCAGCCGCCGCCGCCCGACCGGCGCCGAGATACTCGGCTCCTTGGGCGCCGCCGGGGGCGCGGGGACCGCCCCGTCAGCGCGGCCCAGGAGCGGCGCGGCGGCCAGGGCTCCAGCCGACAGCAGGAAGGCCCGGCGTCCGGTCTCGGTCTTGCCGTTCGATTTCATGGAAGGGAAGCTACGCCCTCCACGCAGTTGGCTGTAGGCGGTGCCGGGTGGATAGGCTCTTAAGCCAGGCTTGATAATGAGTCGCGAGGCCACCATGCTGGCTTCATGAATCGGGCGCTCCTCCCGCAGCTCCAGGTGTTCCTCACCGTGGCGCGGCATCGCGGCTTCACCGCCGCAGCGCGCGAGCTAGGCGTCTCGGTGGCGGCCGTCAGCCAGTCGGTGCGCCAGCTCGAGCGCCACCTCAAGGTGGTCCTCTTCACCAGGACGACGCGCAGCGTGGCGCTGACCGACGCCGGCCGGAGCCTGGCAGAGCGGGCTGGCCCAGGACTCGGGCAGGCCATCGAGGCGCTGAGGAACGTCGCAGCGCCGGCGGGCGAGGCCGTGGGGCGGCTGAGGTTGTCGGTGCCAGAGGTCGCCGTGCCCCTCGTCATCGAGCCGGTGCTGCCGGTGTTTCGTGGACGCCATCCAGGAGTGGAGGTGGAGGTCGTCGCCGAGAACCGGTTCGTGGACATCGTCGCCGAGGGCTATGACGCGGGGATCCGCCTGCACGAGGCGCTCGACCGCGACATGGTGCAGGTCCGACTGACCGAGCCCTTCCGCTTCCTGGTGGTTGCGTCGCCCGCGTACCTCAAGAAGCACGGCATGCCCGAGAGGCCAGAAGACCTGCTGCGCCATGAGTGCTTCACCTTCCGGCACCCGACGAATGGGTCGCTCTTTGCCTGGGAGCTAGAGCGCGGGAAGCGGAACTGGCGGATTCCGGTGCGCGGCAGCATCGTGACCAACAATGGGAAGCTGGCGTTGGCCATGGTCGAGAAGGGCTTGGGGTTGGCCTACGTCATCGAGCCGGTGGTGAAGGACTCGCTCCGGGCCGGGCGGCTCGTCCAGGTCCTGGCGCCCTACGCGCCGAAGGTGCCGGGGTTCTTCCTCTACTTCCCCAGCCGTGCGCAGCGCACCGGGCCGCTAGGGCTCTTCATCGAGATCGCGAAGGAACTCGCGGCGACGCGGGCGTGAGGCGAGGTCGCGTCACCGGTGAAACAACCAGGCTTGCGGGCCGGCTCCTCAGTGCTGCATCGCCTCCTGGATCCCGGCCCGGAGCCGCTCCTCCTGCGCCCGAAGCTCAGGCGTGAACTCCGCGCCGAAGTCCTCGGCCTCGAAGATCGGCCGCAGCTCGACCTCGGTTCCGCCGCCGAAGGGGGCGCGCTTCAGCCACGCGACCGCCTCGTCGAGGTCCCTCACCTGCCAAAGCCAGTAGCCGGCGACGAGCTCCGTCGTCGCGGCGAAGGGGCCGTCGATGACCGTCCGCTCCTCGTCTGAGAATCGCACCCGCTTCCCTCGCGACGAGGGGTGGAGCCCCTCGGCGGCGAGCATGACGCCCGCCTTCACTAGCAGCTCGTTGAACGCGCCCATGTCGGCCAGCTCCTGCTGCTTCGGCATGACGCCTTCCTCCGACTTCTCGTTCGCCTTCACGATCACCATGACTCGCATTGTGGGCTCCTCTCACCGGACGGCCGGCCGAGAGGTCGTCTAGTCGGGCCCGGGCGGGCTGGCACGGGATAGCGCCGCGGCCCGGTGGGGGCGTGGGAGCTCAGGTTCGCCCGAAGGTGGCGCAGGCCGCACCGCGCCCGAGTCGGCGGGCAGTTGCGCGCGGCGCGTGCGCCCTCCGCTACGAGAAGGGAGATGCCAGGTCCCGGTGGCACGGGCCTGCGGTATGCTTTCGACGTGAGCTCCTGCGGCGACGACCTCAAGGAAGAGACGCGGCAGGCCGCTGCCCGCATGACGGTCGAGGCGCGGATTCTGAGGGCGCTGGCTCTCGGTCGGTGCGACCTCGAGATCTACGCGACCGTGAACCGACTTACCCTGGAGCAGGCGAGCTTGAATTTGCGCGCGCGGCGCGCAGCGGAGCGGATGGCCGCTCAGCTCGATCGAGGTCGGTGATGCTGGGCGGGCTGGAGGTAGCGGTGCGCGAGCTGCGGGGGCGGTCCGTGCCACACGCCCTCATCGGTGCGGCTGCCATGGCCGGTCGCGGCGTCATGCGGTCCACCGACGACGTGGACCTGCTGGTCACCGACCGGGCCGTCCTGCGAGACGCCTTCTGGACGTCGGCGGCCGAGCAGGGCTTCACGGTGGAGGTGCGGCTCGGTGACCACGAGGATCCGCTCGCCGGCGTCGTCCGCCTGGTGCGTGAGCCTGAGCGAGCCGTCGACGTCGTGGTCGGGCGATATGCGTGGCAAGCCGAGGCCATCCAGCGCGCCGAGCCCCTCCGCGTCGGCTCCGTCGAGGTAGGGCTCGTGCTGGCGTCGGACCTCATTCTCCTCAAGCTCTATGCGGGTGCGCGGCAGGATCTGTTGGACGCAGAGGCACTCCTGGCGGCGGGCGAGCGGCGGACGCTAGTGGCCGCGGTGGACGCGCAGGTGGGTCGCCTTCCAAAGAGCGCCCAGGAATCGTGGCAAGGGATCACCAGCGGAAACGGGATGTCGCGTTAGCGGCGCACATCGCCAGGCGGGGTGTTACCTCGTCAGCATCACGTGGGTCGCGTCGTCCGTGGAGACGTGCTCAGTGCACCTGTAGCCCAGCTTCAGCGCGTCGATCCCGGCGAAGAGGTGCTCGCCCCTGCCGAGGAGCACGTGGGCGATCGCGAGGTGGAGCTCGTCGATCAGCCCCTCGGTGAGGTACTGCCGAATGGTGGCAACTCCACCGCCGAGCCGGACGTCCTTGCCCTGGGCCGCCTCCTTCGCCCGCTCCAGCGCGGCGTGGATGCCATCGGTCACGAAGTGGAACGTCGTGCCACCCTCCATCGTGATGGGCGCGCGTGCGTGGTGCGTGAGCACGAAGACCGGCACGTGGTAGGGCGGGTTCTTGCCCCACCATCCCTTCCAGTCTTCGTCGGTCCAGGGGCCGCGGATCGGCCCGAACATGTTGCGGCCTAGGATCCAGGCGCCGAGGTTCTCGAAGCCGCGCGCGGCGAAGTCGTCGTCGACTCCGGCACTGCCGACGACGTCACCGATCAGCGAGCCGGCGAAGTCGGCGCTCATCCTTTGGAACGTCTTCGTTCCGAGCACCCACTTGTGCAGCGCCATGCCTCCGACGCCCATCGGATTGTCGAGGCTCTGATCGGTGCCGGCGCCATAGCCGTCGATCGAGATGCCGAATGCGGCCACTCGAAGCCTAGACATGACCGT
>JBAVTL010000083.1:0-1664 GCA_049696175.1 Anaeromyxobacteraceae bacterium | reverse complement strand
CTTCAACACCACGTCGATGCTGCAAATCCACAAGGAGCTGGAGGAGTCCGCCGCCATGAGCGGTGCGTCCTGGGGCACGACCTTCCGGCGCATCATTTTGCCTCTTCTCAAGCCCGGGCTGCTCGCTGGCTGGATCTACATCATGATCGTTTCGATCCGGGAGCTGTCCAGTTCAATCCTGCTGTACAGCCCAGGCACGGAAGTGGTGTCCATCATCATCTGGGAGCTTTGGGAGAACGGCCAGTACGTGGAGCTCTCCGCACTCGGCGTGATGTTCATCCTCATGCTGTTCGTACTGGTGATGATTGCGCAGCTCGTCGGGAAAAAGTTCGGTATCAAGGAACACTGAGGCTCGCCAGCATCGGCGGGACAACAAACACATGCTGAAAGTCGATTCACTCTTCACGGAATACGTCAATGAACTGGGCCAGCCTGTCAAGGCAGCCCAAGACGTGACCATCGATGTGCCGGAAGGCCACTTTTTTACGCTGCTAGGCCCGAGCGGCTGCGGCAAGACCACGACACTTCGGTCGATAGCTGGCCTGGAGCGGCCGAAGTCTGGCGAGATCAGTGTCAACGGGGTGCCGGTCTATTCCGCCTCACGCGGAATCTTCGTTCAGCCGAACCAGCGCGGTTTCGGCATGGTGTTCCAGTCCTACGCCATCTGGCCGCACATGGACGTGTTCACCAATACCGCGTTTCCGCTGCAGGTTGGCAAAAGGAACTTCAGTCGCAGTGAGATCGATGCCAAGGTGATGAAGGTGCTCGCAGCGGTGCAGCTGGACCACCTGCGTGATCGGGAGGCCACCAAGTTGTCCGGCGGACAGCAGCAGCGTCTTGCGCTGGCCCGCGCCCTGGTGATGGAGCCCAAGCTGCTTTTGCTGGACGAGCCCTTGTCCAACCTGGACGCGAAACTGCGCGAACTGATGCGGTTCGAGCTCAAACGGCTGCAGCGCGAGCTGGGCATCACCACCGTTTACGTGACCCACGACCAGAGCGAGGCGCTGGCGCTGTCGCACCAAGTCGCCGTCATGAACCAGGGCCACATCCAGCAGATCGGAACGCCGCGACAAATATACGAGCGTCCCGTCAACCAGTTCGTGGCGGACTTCGTCGGTACTACCAACTTCCTGGACGGCATCGTCGTTGGTCCGGACAGCGTCGAGAACATGTACGTCATCGACACCGAAATCGGTCGGCTGCGCTCGCATGCGGCTGAACCCATGCGCGCCGGCGACAAGGTGAGCCTGTCGGTGCGGCCCGAAGACGTGGAACTGTTCGAAACGCAGCCCGAGGACAGCGCCGCGCTTCCGATGAAGGGCCTGGTTGACCAGAAGGTCTTCCTCGGCGAAGCAATGGATTTCCGCGTCAAGGTGGGCGACCGGATTCTCCTGTCGCGCGTCCATCCCTCGGTACGCACCCCGATCGGCGACCCGATCTGGGCGCGCATTCAGCCGGGCAAGAGTGTGGCCATGGCTGCAGACGAAATGCCCGTCGCCGCGCCGTACTGAGACCGCTGCGGATGGCCCAGGAAGACTTCAAGCGCGTCATGCGCCCTGACGTGACACCGGACGCCGAGCGTCCCGCGGAGCGCTGGGGCGCTGACGTCATCGTCGATATGCTGCACCGCTACGGCCTGCCGTATGCCGCGTTGAATCCGGGCG
>JBAVTL010000082.1:0-3023 GCA_049696175.1 Anaeromyxobacteraceae bacterium | reverse complement strand
ACACGCTCTCCCGCCCCGACGCGCGGACGGTCGTGCTGTCGCTCGACCAGGCCGAGCTGCCCAAGAAGCTCGAGCGCTCGCTCGACACCAGCGCCTTCGACGGCCCGGTCATGATGGTCTCCTCCTTCAACCAGCCCTCGACCGGCCAGGTGAAGGTGGTCGCCAGCCTCCGCGCCGAGGCGAGCGATCGGATCGTCGAGACGCCGGGCGGGATCGCCTGGACGTTCACCGCCGGCGCCGGGAGGGAGCCGGTCGCCGCGCGGGCGCAGAGCGCCGAGAGCCAGGCTGCGGGCTTCGCGCAGGAGGCGCCGGGGTACGCGCTCTCCGGCGCGCCCCAGCGGAAGGGGTACACCGGCCGCCGGATCACGCTCGACTTCCACGACATCGAGGTCCGCAACCTCCTGCGGCTGATCGCCGACGTCTCCAAGCGGAACATCATCGTCGCCGACGACGTGACCGGGAAGGTCACCGTCTCCCTCCGGAACGTCCCGTGGGATCAGGCGCTCGACCTCATCCTCAAGACCAAGGGGCTCGACAAGGAGGAGATGGGGAACGTCATCCGGATCGCCAGGTACGAGGACATCGCCAAGGAGCAGGAGGCGCGCGCCAAGGCCGCGGAGGCCCGGAAGCCGCTCATCCCGCTCAAGGTCCGGCTCATCCCCGTCAACTTCGCGCGCGCCGGCGACATCTCGGGCCGCGTGAAGGACGTCCTCTCCGACCGCGGCTCCGTCTCCACCGACGAGCGGACGAACGTCCTCATCGTCAAGGACATCCAGGAGAACCTGTCCAAGGCGGAGGGGCTGGTGCGCAACCTCGACACCGAGATCCCGCAGGTCCTCATCGAGAGCCGGATCGTCGAGGCCTCCTCCAACTTCAACAAGGCGCTCGGCGTGCAGTGGGGCGGCAACGCCTCCTGGACGACCGCCACCGGCAACCCGACCGGCGTCTTCTTCCCCAACCAGGTCGCGACCGCCGGTGGCATCGCGGGCGGCGCCTCCTCCGGGACGGCGGCCGTGCCCCAGTACGCCGTCAGCCTCCCGGCCGCGGCCGGCGACGGGTCCGGCGGCGCCATCGGCCTGATCCTGGGGTCGGCGGCAGGATCCTTCAACATCAACCTGCGGCTCTCGGCCCTCGAGAACGAGGGCGTGGTGAAGACGATCTCCGCGCCGAAGGTCGCCACCATCGACAACAAGGAGGCGACGATCGGGCAGGGCATCTCGATCCCCTTCTCGCAGACCTCCGCCAGCGGCGTGAACACGACCTTCATCGAGGCGAAGCTGGAGCTGAAGGTGACGCCCCACGTCTCGGCGGACGGCTCGATCCTCCTGAAGATCAAGGCGACCAACAACGCGCCGAACCCCCAGCTCACCGGCGCCAACGGCCAGCCCTCGATCTCGAAGCGCGAGGCGGACACCGAGGTGCTGGTCAAGGACGGCGAGACCACCGTCATCGGCGGCATCTACACGCGGGCCACCTCGCACCGCGAGGCGCGCGTGCCCTTCCTGGGCAAGATCCCGATCCTGGGGTTCTTCTTCCGGACCCGCACCGACCAGGACGACCACACCGAGATGCTGATCTTCATCACGCCGCGCATCCTGAACCGGCAGGCGACGACGGTCGGGGCCGGGGGCAACTGAGCGGCCAGGGAGTGCCTTCAGCGCCGGAACCACGGCCGGGAGTCGCGGCGCCCTGACGCACCGCGTCCTACCTGCTGCTTGACGCCCTACGCGGGGGCGGGCTAGTAAGGTGCCCGTCTCCGCGTGGTCTTGCCCGAAAAGACGGGCATTTTTCAGCACGGAGCGACGAGACATGGGCTTTCGCGAGCATCTCCAGGAGGTTTGCCGCAAGGTCGAGGGGGCGGTCGCCTGCTCGCTCATGGGCGTGGACGGCATCGAAGTCGACACGCACGTGAACGACACCGGTGACGTCGATCTCCGCACCCTGCTCGTCGAGTACTCCGGGATCCTGCACAGCGCGCGGGAGGCGGCCGCGAACAACCAGGCGGGCGTCGTCGCCGAGGTGAGCATCTCGACGGACAAGCTGGTCGCGGTGGCCCGGGTCGTCTCGGCGGAGTACTTCATGGTCGTGGCGCTGAAGCCCGACGGCAACTTCGGCAAGGCGCGCTATCTGCTGCGCGTGACGGCCCCGAAGCTGGCGGCCGAGCTCTAGGGCGCGGCAAGACAACTCGACGGAGCGGGTCGGCACGCCGACGGTGGCGTCCGGCTCCGGCCCCCTCCATCCCTCCGCGCAGCGGAGTCCCAAGGAGTGAACAACAGATGGCGGACACGATCGACACAGCCGACTTTCGCAGGGGCCTCAAGATCCAGATCGAGGCTGATCCCTGGGAGATCGTCGAGTTCCAGCACGTCAAGCCCGGCAAGGGCTCGGCCTTCGTGCGGACCCGCATCAAGAACCTGATCAACGGCCGGACGATCGACAGGACGTTCAAGTCCGGTGATCAGGTGGGCAAGCCCGACATCGAGGAGAAGGAGATGCAGTTCCTCTACCGCGAGGGCGACCACTTCAACTTCATGGACAACAAGTCCTTCGAGCAGACGTTCCTCTCCGAGGAGCAGATGGGGGACGCCAGGAAGTTCATCAAGGACAACACGACGACGCACATCCTCTTCTTCAACGGCAAGGCCATCGGAGTGACCTTGCCCAACGCGATGGATCTCCGGGTCGTGAAGTGCGACCCAGGCGTGCGGGGCGACACCGTCTCGGGCGCCACCAAGCCCGCCACCCTCGAGTCCGGCTACGTGGTGAACGTGCCGCTCTTCATCAACGAGGGGGAGATCCTCCGCATCGACACCCGCACCGGCGAGTACCTAACCCGCGTGGCCGGCTGACGGCCCACGAGCAGGAGACGACCGAACATGGCCAAGAAGAACCCGACCCAGAAGCCGGCGGCAGCCGGCGGCGCCTTCTCCCTCGACGACGTCCAGGACATCATCAAGGTCATCGAGAAGAGCAGCGTCACGCACATCGAGTGGACCAAGGGTGACGAGAAGGTCGTCCTGAGC
>JBAVTL010000081.1:0-7008 GCA_049696175.1 Anaeromyxobacteraceae bacterium | reverse complement strand
CCCCAGGGCGACGCGGACCGCGTCGGCGAGCCGGACCGCGACCGACTCGACCCGCCCCGGCGTCTTCTCCCACGCCTCGGCGACGTCGCGCAGGACCGAGAGGAAGCCGCGGAGCGCGCCGCGCTCGCCGTCGCGCGGCGGGAAGTAGGTGCCGGCGAGGAACGGACGCCGGTCGTGATCGAGCCAGACGCTCATCGGCCAGCCGCCGCCGCCGGTGAGGGCCTGGGTCGCGGCCATGTAGACCGCGTCCACGTCAGGCCGCTCCTCCCGGTCCACCTTGATGGCGACGAACCGCTCGTTCAGGACCGCCGCGATCTCGGGATCCTCGAACGACTCCTCCGCCATCACGTGGCACCAGTGGCACGTGGAGTAGCCGATCGAGAGGAAGACCGGCCGTCCGGTCTCCCTCGCCACGTCGAACGCCTCGTCGCCCCACGGGTACCAGTCGACCGGGTTGTGCGCGTGCTGCAGCAGGTACGGGCTGCTCTCGCGCGCGAGCCGGTTGGAGTGGGGGGCCATGGCTACTTCATCTTGTCCAGGACCGCCGTGTCGAGCAGGTTGTGGCAGAGGCTGCAGTCCTGCGTGATGGCCTTGCCGTCCTGTGACACGTGCTCGTCGTCGTGGCAGCGCCAGCAGCCGGGCGCCTGGTCGTGACCGAGGAAGGACGGGTAGGTCCCCCACGCGATCTTCATCTCCGGCCAGACGTGGGTCGTGTAGCCGTCGATGAGCGCGTCGGCGGCCGCGTCGATCGCCGCCCCCTTCTCGCTGGCGATCCCGGGGTAGCTGGCCGCGTAGAAGGCCTTCAGCGCCGAGCGGATCCCGGCCCGGGCGGCGTCGTGAGACGCGTAGTCGGCCTGGACCGCCTTCATCGCCTCACGCCGGACGAACGGCAGCGACCGATCGATCTTCCCGATCTCGATGGCGTGATCGACGACGCTCGCCGCGGGCTTGAACTGGTGCGTCGGCCGGTTGTGGCAGTCGATGCAGTCCATCGTCCGCCAGCCTTCGTCGCTCGGCTTGGCCCCCTTCTTCGCGTACGTCCGCGTCACGCCGCCCGGCAGCTTCGCCTCGACGACGCCGATCTCCTGCCGCTTCTCGTCGGCCTGGAAGCGGATCTGGACGCCGGGCATCACGTGCCAGTGGATCCCCTGCCCTCGGTCCGGCGTGCCGCCACCGACCTTGAGGACGACGACCTGCTTCTCCTCGGTGTTGGCCTCGTCGTCCTTGTAGTGGCTCCGGACGAGGAACTTGTCGCCGGTGAACTTGTCCGGCCAGTGGCACTCCTCGCAGGTCTCCCGCGCCGGGCGCAGGTTGTGGACCGGCGTGGGGATCGGCCTCGGGTAGAGGCCGAGGTTGACCGAGATGAGCTGCCAGGAGCCCGAGAGCTTGGACTTCACGAACCAGCTGGCGCCCCGCCCGATGTGGCACTCGACGCAGCGGACGCGCGCGTGGGGCGAGGCCTTGTAGGCCGTGTACTCGGGGTCCATCACCGAGTGGCATGAGCCGCAGAACTCGGGGGAGTCCATCACCTCGAGCCCCTTGTAGCTCGCGATCCCGATGATCACGAGGTTGACGACCGTCAGGCCGACGAACCAGATGAAGCGGCGGCGGTGGTGCTCGTCGTTGAGGTCGATCTTCCAGAGCGGCGGCTCCACGCCCCCTGAGGCGGCGAGCCGCAGGAGCCGTCGCCGCTCCAGCCAGAGACCGACCGGGATCATCAGGAGGCCGCCGACGAAGATCGCCGGGAAGACCGAGTAGGCGACCACGCCGATGTACGGTCCGCCCTCGTAGCCGGCGAGCCCGGCGAAGAAGAGGGAGAGGATCAGGATCGACGAGATCGTGGCGATGATCGCGCCGAGGAATCCAACCGGGTGCCGGGTCCACGGAAGCCGCGGAGCTGCCATCTCACTCTCCTGAAAGAAGCCTACCTCTTTAGGGGGCGACCAAAGTGCGCAGCCGTCCACTAGCCGTACAGCAGCGCAGGGGCGTGCTGCAAGGGGCTGAGCGTTCAGTAGGAGTTATGGACCGTTTGCCAGCGATGCAACCCGCGGGGTCCGCTCAAGGCCGTGACAGGGCCGCGTGCTCGAGAACCGCCCGCTCGTGGGATGCGAGGCGCCGGTCGGCGGTCCCGATGTGGTTCGCGAGCGACGAGCGCAGATCCATCGCCGCGGCGATCGCGGGCGCGCCCTCCTCGCCGGCGACCAGCTCGGCCAGCTCCTCCAGGCGCGCTTCGAGGGCGTCGTGCTCCCGCCGGTGCGCGAGGCGATCCGGGTAGTCGGAGGCGCGCATCCGATCCTCCTCGTTGGCGAAGTGGACGCTGCTCGTGGCGCGCAGGTGATCCGCGAGCCGGTGCGCGAGCCTCGGGCGCCCCTCCTCCATCGCGTCGATCAGCGCGCTGACGAGGCGCATCTGCAGGTGATGGTCGTTGTCGAGATCGCTGTCTCCGACCTCCAGCCAGTCGCTCCAGGAGTGTCCTTCGATCATGCCGCCTCCGACGCGTACCGCCACCGCGTGTCCCATCCCTGTCGGGAGCCGTGGGCGCGCGCAACACCCTAACGGGAGCCAGCGATCGCTTGATCGGAACCGCTTTGGCGCACATGAAGCTGCCATGGCTCAACCTCCGACCGATCCCCTCGGCCTCCACGCCTCCTTCCCGCTCGGCGCCGGCGCCACGGGGCGGCTCGTCTCGCTCCCTGCGCTCGAGCGAAAGGGGCTGGGACGCGTCTCGCGCCTCCCGGTCTCGCTGCGGATCGTCCTCGAGTCGGTGGCGCGCAACGTAGACGGCCACCGGATCACCGAGGAGGACGTCAGGGCGCTCGCCGCGTGGCAGCCGCGGGCGGAGCGGACGCGGGAGATCCCCTTCGTCGTGGCGCGGGTCCTCCTCCAGGACTTCACCGGCGTCCCGCTCATCGCCGACCTCGCGGCGATGCGCTCGGCGATGGCGCGGCTCGGGAAGGACTCGAAGCGGATCGAGCCGCGCGTCCCCGTCGACCTCGTCGTCGACCACTCGGTGCAGGTGGACGCCTTCGCCGACGCCAGCGCGCTGCAGCGCAACCTCGATCTCGAGCTCGACCGCAACGGCCCGCGCTACGAGTTCCTCAAGTGGGGCACGCAGGCCTTCTCGAAGCTCCGGATCATCCCGCCCGGCATCGGCATCTGCCACCAGGTGAACCTCGAGTACCTCGCGACCGGCGTCCTCGAGGACGGCGGCCTCCACCTCCCCGACACGCTCGTCGGCACCGACTCACACACGCCGATGATCAACGGGCTCGGGGTCCTGGGCTGGGGGGTCGGAGGGATCGAGGCCGAGGCGGCGATGCTCGGCCAGCCGGTCTACATCCTGACGCCCGACGTGGTCGGGGTCCACCTGCGCGGCGCGCTGCGCGAGGGCGTCACCGCGACCGACCTGGTCCTCACCGTGACGGAGCTGCTCCGGAGGACGAAGGTGGTCGGAAAGTTCGTGGAGTTCTTCGGCGACGGCGCGGCCAGCCTGCCCGTCGCCGAGCGGGCGACGCTCTCGAACATGGCCCCGGAGTACGGCGCCACCGTCGGCTTCTTCCCGACCGACGAGCGCTCCCTCGAGTACCTCGCGCAGACCGGCCGCCCCGCCGGCCTGGTCGCCGCCGTGGAGGCCTACTACCGGGCGCAGGGGATGTTCGGGATCCCGCGCGCCGGCGACGTCGACTACAGCGAGGTGGTCGAGCTGGACCTCGCGGCGGTGCAGCCGAGCGTCGCCGGGCCGCGGCGCCCGCAGGACCGGATCGAGCTCCCCCGCCTGAAGGCCACGTTCCGCGACCTGCTGCAGCGGAAGGACGCCACCGGGTACGCGAAGGACGCCGCCGAGCTGGGGCGCGCCTTCCGCTACCAGCCGGATCCGTCCGGCGCGCCGGCGCCCGGCGCGCAGCGGAACCCGGGGCTCGAGGACGGCGCGGTGACGCTCCGCCACGGTGACGTCCTCATCGCGGCCATCACCTCCTGCACCAACACCTCCAACCCGTCGGTGATGCTGGCGGCCGGGCTGCTCGCGAAGAAGGCGGTCGAGCGCGGCCTGCGGACCCGCCCCACGGTGAAGACGTCGCTCGCCCCCGGCTCGCGCGTCGTGTCGCGCTACCTGGAGGAGACGGGGCTCCAGCGCCACCTCGACGCGCTCGGCTTCCAGCTCGTCGGCTACGGCTGCACCACCTGCATCGGCAACTCCGGGCCGCTCGACGAGCGGATCGAGGCGGTGGTCACCGCGAACGACGTCGTCGGTGCGTCGGTCCTCTCCGGCAACCGGAACTTCGAGGCGCGCATCCACCCGAGCGTGAAGGCGAACTTCCTGATGAGCCCGCCGCTGGTGGTCGCCTTCGCGCTCGCCGGCCGGGTGGACATCGACCTGGGGACCGAGCCGCTCGGCACGGGGAGCGACGGCCGCCCGGTCTTCCTGCGCGACGTCTGGCCGACGCTCGCCGAGGTCGAGGCGCTGCGCCGGCTGGCGACCGCGCCGGAGACCTACCGGCGCAACTACGCCTCCTTCGACCAGATCCCGCGGTGGAACGCCATGCCGGTCCGCGGCGGCGACGTCTTCGAGTGGGACGCGCGGTCCACCTTCATCCAGGAGCCGCCGTGGCTCTCCGACTTCCGGCCGGATCCGGCGCCGCCGCGCGACGTGAAGGGCGCCCGCGCGCTCGCGCTGTTCGGCGACTCCGTCACGACCGACCACATCAGCCCGGCTGGCAACATCCGCGCCTCGTCGCCCGCGGGGCTCTACCTCCAGGCGCTGGGCGTGAAGCCGATTGACTTCAACAGCTACGGCTCGCGCCGCGGCAACCACCACGTCATGGTCCGCGGCACCTTCGCCAACGTGCGGATCCGGAACCTGATGGTCCCCGGCGTCGAGGGCGGCGTCACGGTGCACCAGCCGAGCGGCCGGCGGCTGAGCATCTACGACGCGTCGCTGGAGTACGCCCGGACCGCGACGCCGCTCGCCGTCCTCGCCGGGCTGGAGTACGGCTCAGGCAGCTCCCGCGACTGGGCCGCCAAGGGCACGGCGCTCCTCGGCGTCCGCTTCGTCGTGGCCCGCTCCTTCGAGCGGATCCACCGCTCGAACCTGGTGGGGATGGGGATCCTCCCCTGCCAGTTCCCAGACGGCGTGAGCGTCCAGACGCTCGGGCTCGACGGCACGGAGACCTACGACCTCCTGGGCGTCGAGGAGGGGCTCTCACCGCGCGGGCAGCTCCGGCTCTCCATCCGGCGCGCGAGCGGGGAGGCCGTGGAGCTCCCGGTGACGCTCCGGATCGACACGCCCATCGAGGTGGAGCAGTACAGGCAGGGGGGGATCATCCCCTACGTGCTGAAGGCGCTCCTCAAGGCCGGCTGAGCAGGAACGACTCGTCCAGCCTGAGGTACGGCTTGAACGTCGCAGCCGAGAAGTCGTTGGAGCCGGTGGTCATCTTCCCCTCGTCGTAGACCACCGACGTGGACCCGGGCGCGAGCGGCCGCTTCAGGATCACCTCGGCGACGCTGACGTAGGCCCGGCCGTACAGGGCTCCGCCGGCGTCGACGAGCTCCCACGTGAGCGCCTCGTAGCCCCCGGGGGCGTCCGCGTAGGTGCCGACGATCGTCGCCGCCGCCGTCCCCTCGTCGATCACCCAGAGCTCGTCGGCCATCGCGGCGGCGTCGTGGAGCGCGACGCGGAAGCCGGTCGCCGTCGTCCGGTAGGCGTAATGCGGCCCGGCCGGGAGGCCGGAGACCGCGGTCGCGGCCCCTGCGCCAGACACGATCTGGAGCACGCCGGCCCCCGACCGCATCAGGAGGTAGCCGTCAGCGTTCCAGCCGTAGACCGCCAGGACGCTCGCCAACCTCTTCGCTCCGGCGGCGTCGAAGAAGTTCCACGCAGCGTAACCCGGGCAGCCGTACAGGAGCTCGCCGGTCCCGGCCCGCATGATCCAGCGGTTCCACTCCTTTGGGCACTGCGTGGCCGCGATGGCGAGCTCGTCGTTGGCCGAGGGGGCGGCGGGGTAGAGCCACCGTGAGCCCGTGACGTCCCACGCCAGCGCGTCGCGGTTGAAGCGGCGCAGCGTGTCGCCCCCTGGATCCCCAACGTGGCGGTAGACCAGCGTGCCGGCGACCGGGTCGACGAAGCCGCGGTAGACGACGTCGCCGCCGACGAGCAGGCCCGAGCCGGCGCCACCGGCGCCCGCGTCGAAGCCGACCTCGACCTTCACCGGCGCCGTGACGCGCGCGGCGGCGCCGCGATCCTCGCGCCCCTCGGCGAGCGTCCCCCACGCGAGCACGTCGTCGCCGGGCGTCGCGCTGAAGGTGCAGGAGTGGCTCGCGACGTCGCAGCCGGCCATCCAGGCGGCGCAGTCGGCGTCCGCGGCACAGGCCCCGGGCTTGAAGGTGCAGGCGTGTGCGGGGTCGCAGCGGTGGAGCGCGTCGCAGTCGGCGCCGACCGTAGGGCAGCGATCCGCGCGGAGGACGCAGGTGTTGCCGGCGTCACAGGTCTGCCAGCTGGCGCAGTCGGCCTCGACCCGGCAGCGCCCGGCGCGCGGCTCGCAGAGCCCACCCGAGGAGCAGGCCGTGTACGACCAGCAGTCACCATCGCCGCGGCAGGCGGCGCAGACGTGATTGAGGCAGTCGAGCCCGACGGGGCAGTCCTCGCGGACGCCGCAGCGCCCACCTGGCTCGAGCTTGCAGCCGCCGAGGGCGGCGGCGGCGAGGAGCGCAAGCAGCAACCCACGGCAGGCCATCAGAAGGACCCCGCCATCGCGACCCCTGCGCCGCCGGCCGGCGCGGCCGCATGGAGCGTCAGCCCGGCGATGGTGACTGCGCCGCCGGCGAGGAAGAGGACGTTGGCGACGGCCTCGTACCGATCCACGCGACCGTAGAGGCGGTCGTCCTCCGGCCGGAGCAGCCCCCGGTCGAAGCGGTCCTGCAGCGCGTCGGAGAGCCGCCGGGCACTCAAGCCGACCGCCGCCCCGGCGGCGATCATGGCCACGCCACCGCCAGTGGTCCATGCCCCTGCGG
>JBAVTL010000080.1:0-5185 GCA_049696175.1 Anaeromyxobacteraceae bacterium | reverse complement strand
GAGGACGCGTTCGCGGCCTCCGCGGGTCAGCCGCTGCCGCGCGTCTACGAGGCCGCTGACGCGCTCGTGGTGGCGGTGGTGAAGAGCCGTGAGCGGCCAGATCCCTCGCAGTACGCCTCCCAGCGCGCCGCGGTCGCGCAGCGGCTCGAGGGGAAGCGCGAGGCGGCGGTCCTGCAGGCGTGGACGGCGGAGCTCGCCAGGAAGGCGCGGGTCAGCCGGAATCAGGCCTACGTGAACGTGAACGCCGTCGCCGAGGCGGATCGCTAGGCTAGCCGGCGCCGAGGGCGCTGGCGTGCGCAACCGCGTCGCGTGACGCGCCCTTCACGTGGTACATCGCCGCGTCCGCGCGCCCCAGCAGCTCCTCGGCGCGACGGCCGTCGATGGGCCACGTGGCGACGCCCAGGCTCGCGGTGATCCGGACGGCGAGCCCGCGATCGACGAGGAACGTGTGGCCGGCGACGGCCGTCCGCAGCCGCCCGGCGACCCCCATCGCCTGATCCCGATCGGCCTCGGGCAGCAGGATCACGTACTCGTCGCCCCCGTAGCGGGTGGGGATGTCGGTCTCCCGCAGGCCACCCCGCAGCACCTCGCCCACCTCCCGCAGCGCGGCGCTCCCGGCCTGGTGGCCGTGCTGATCGTTGACCGTCTTGAAGTGATCCAGGTCGATGAAGACCAGCGAGAAGGGGCGGCCGTACCGCTCGCTCCGGATCACCTCGGCCTCCAGCGCGCGCAGCAGGTGCCGGGCGTTGAAGAGGCCGGTGTGCTCGTCCACGATCGTCAGGTCCCGGATCCGCTCGAAGGCCTGGGCGTTCTCGATGGCGATCGCCGCGTGGTCGGCGAGGGCCTGGACGGTCGCCAGATCCTCGGGGGTCAGCTCCCGCTCCCCCTGCCCGCTGACCACCTCGATGACGCCGAGGACTCGCCCCTTGGAGAGGAGCGGCACCGCGATGAGGCTTCCCGACGCGTTTCCCGAGAGCGCGTCGTACTGGGGCGCGAAGCGCGGATCCCGCTGGGCGTTCGGCACGAGGACCGGCTGCCGCTCCCGCGCCACCCACCCGGCGAGCCCCTCCCCCACCGGCAGGCGCAGCGCGCCGAGCCTCTCGCTGCCCGGCCCCGTGGTGACCTCGAAGCGCAGCTCGCGCGCCGCGTCGTCGAGCAGGAGGAGGGAGAAGCGCGTCGCCTTCACGAGGTCCTGCGCACGCCCCATCACCAGCCGCAAGACCTCCGGGAGGTCCAGCGTGGACGTCAGCGCGCGGCCGATCTCGTTGAGCGCCTGCAGCTCGTCTACGGTCCGCTTCAGCTCGCGCAGCAGGTCGTGGGGAAGCATCCTGAACTCGTGGTAGCAATGTCCCACCGGAGCCGTCAACGATGCCAGCCACCAACCTGACCCTCGCCTCGGCGAGCCCTCGCCGCCGTGAGCTGCTCGAGCAGCTCGGCTTCGTCCTCGCGATCCAGCCCGCGGAGATCGACGAGGCGCCGCTCCCCGGCGAGCTGCCGCGCGAGTACGTCCTGCGGGTCGCCCGCGAGAAGGCGCACGCCGTCGCCGGCGACGCGGTCCTCGCCGCCGACACCGCGGTCGTCCTGGGATCCACCATCCTCGGCAAGCCGCGCGACCCGGACGACGCCCGCCGGATGCTTCGCCACCTCTCCGGTATCCGGCACGAGGTGCTCACCGGCGTCTGCGTCCTTCGCGGCGGCGAGGAGCACAGCACCGTCGTGACCGCCGAGGTCCGGCTCGACAGGCTGACCGACGCGCAGATCGACTGGTACGTCGCCACCGGCGAGCCGCTCGACAAGGCGGGGGCCTACGCCATCCAGGGGCTCGCGGGCGCCTTCGTCAGGGAGCTGCGCGGGAGCGTCTCGAACGTGATCGGCCTGCCGCTCGCGGAGACGCTCGAGCTGCTGCACGCCGCGGGCGTCCGGCTCCCATGGGAGGCCTGATGGAGATCGCCACCCGCCTGGCGGCGATCCGCGCCGCCCTGCCAGCCAGCGTGACGCTGGTGGCCGTCTCCAAGACGCATCCGCCCGAGGCGATCCGCGAGGCGTTCGCCGCCGGACAGCGGGACTTCGGCGAGAACTACGCGCAGGAGTGGCGGGCGAAGGCGGACGCCCTCGCCGACCTGCCCGGCCTTCGCTGGCACTTCATCGGCGGGCTCCAGACCAACAAGGTGAAGTACCTCGCGGGCCGGGTCGCGTGCGTCCATACGCTCGACCGGCTGGAGCTGGCCGAGGAGATCTCGCGGCGCTGGGCGAAGGCCGGCGCCGTCGCGCGCGTGCTGCTCGAGATCGATCTCGGCGGCGAGGAGCGGAAGGCCGGCTGCGCGCCGCACGAGGCCGCGCAGCTCCTCTCGCAGGTCCGGGCGCTCCCTGCGATGGAGGTGGCCGGGCTGACCTGCATCCCGCCTCCGGCCGCCGATCCGCGCCCGTTCTTCCGCGAGCTGAGGACCCTGCGCGACCGGCTCGGGCTCCAGGAGCTGTCGATGGGGATGAGCGGCGACTGGCCCATCGCCGTCGAGGAGGGGGCGACCCTCGTCAGGATCGGGACCGCGATCTTCGGCGCCCGCCCACCCAGGACCGAGCGCTGAACGTCCGGCGGCGCGGGCGCCCCTCAGGCGCTGGCGCTCAGATCTCCCTGAGCTTGAGCCGCCCCTCTTCGGTCACCGTCACCCTGAAGTCGACGCCGCAGTAGTAGCAGCGGATCTCGTCGCCGTCGCCGAAGCCGTCGTGCGGGTTGTTGGCGTTGCAGTCGGGGCAGTCGAAGTCGCTGAAGCGGCGCGCCGTCCCCTCTCCCCCATTCGCCTTGTCGTCATCGTCGTCATAGTTCACGTCGAACTGCATCTGGGCACCTCCGCGGCGGCTCCCCGAAGGTTACCCGACCCAGTCGCTCCGGCGCGACACCCGTGTCTCGTCCTGCATCAGCGCCCCACACCCACATCCAAAAGTTCGAGTGTTTCCGCCCTTGCGCCATTGGCGTCCGCCTTGCAACCCCCGTATATAGACGGACCACACTGGAGCCAGACCGTGACCCTGCACCCCACCCGAATCGCCACGACGCTCACCGCCGCCGCGCTCGCGGTCGGCGCGCTCAACCCCCTCCCCGCCGCCGCACTCCAGCCCGGCGAGGAGATCCGGATGTCGGTGAGCTACCTGCACCTGCCCTCCGGCGAGGGGTCCATCTCGATCGGCGCGCCGGACAACGGCGTCTGGCCGCTCGTCCTGCAGGGCAAGACCGGCGGCCTGATCGGCCTCGTGAACGTCCGCGAGCGGCTCGTCTCCTGGTGGGATCCACGGAGCCGCCTCCCCGCCGGCTCGAACCTCTCGGCCGTCGAGCTCGGCGACAAGCACGACGACGAGGCCCGCTTCGACCGCGGGGCGCTCAAGGCCACCGTCACCGTCAGCCGCAAGGGCAAGGTGCGGACGCGCGAGGTGGACGTCCCCGCCGATGCGCTCGATCTCCCCAGCGTCCTGATGTACCTGCGGCTCCAGCCGCTCGCCGTCGGGCAGCGCTACAGCCTGCCGGTCCTGGCCGGGCGCGACCTCATCACGCTCGACGCCGAGGTGGTGAAGTCGGAGCGGCTGAACACGGACATCGGAGGGGTCGACGCGCTCGCGGTCCGGGTGAACTCCGGCATCAAGGGGAAGTTCGACTCCAAGCGCCCCACCTGGCTCTGGTTCAGCGCGGACGAGCGCCACGTCCCGCTCCGGATCTCGGCGGAGTTCACGGTGGGGAGCCTCGTCCTGTCGATCAAGTCGTACCAGCCGGGCGGCGAGCTGGCCGCGCGCTGACCCCCGGGGACCCGTCCTGCTATCATCGGCGGCGGCCGCACCGCCGGCCGTCCAGTGATGCTCCCGCTCCCGATCCACCTCGCGCTCGCGATCGCGCTCAGCCAGGCTGCGGCCCCGCTGGGCGCGTCCTGCAAGCTGCCTGGCCAGCTCCCGGAGGGGGCGCCCTTCCGGACCGGTGAGCTCCTCTCCTACGATCTGGAGATCCTGCTGGTGAAGGCCGGCAGGCTCACGCTACAGGTCGACCGCCCGATGGCCCGCAGCAACGTCCTGCCGCTCAAGGCGCGGGCGCAGAGCACCACCTCCCTGGCCCACGTGAAGCGGCTGACGGCGATCGCGATCTCCTGGATCGACGCGTCGTCGCTCCGGCCGGAGCGCTACCACGAGGAGGGGGACGAGGACGGCGCACGCCGCTCGCTCGACGTCCGCTTCAACCCCGGCGCCGGCACCGTGACCCTCGATCAGCGCTGGCGCGACAGGAGGGGGCCCACGTCCTTCCCCCGGCAGGGAGAGCCGCTCGACATCCTCTCTGCCCTGTACTTCCTCCGCGGCGCGCGCCTCGTGCCTGGGGAGACGTTCTGCCTCGACCTCGTCGCGGCGGGCAGGCTCTGGCGAGTGACGGCGCACCAGGCCCCGGGCAGGGAGCGGGTCGACACGGCCGCGGGGCGCTTCGAGACCCTCAGGATCGACGCGGTGGCCATCCGCGCCGACCTCCCGCCGGGAGCGAAGGGGCGCACGCGCCAGATCCACGTCTGGCTCACCGCGGACGCGCGACGGCTGCCAGTCTCGATGGTGGGGGAGATCGACCTCGGGCCCGTGTCGGCGACGCTCGCTTCGTGGCGGGCGCCCCCGGCGCCCTGACGGGCCCCGCCGGTGCACCCGGCGAGCGCGGCTACATCCTGGCGGCGACCTGTGCGAGCCGCCGCCGCACGCTCATCAGGACGGTCGTCAGGTACTCGAGCTGGTCGATTGGCCCGCCGCCCATCGCGAGCGCCATGAGCCGGTCCTGCGACGTCCGTCCGTCCGAGAGGGTCTTCTCGACCGCCTCGACGTAAGCGGCCACGGCCCCCATCGCGTCGCGAGCCTCGCGGAGATCGTCGGAGAGGAAGTCGAGGACGACGTGCTCGCGCGCCGTGGAGCCCGCGAGCCGGCTGCGGAGGGCGTCGACGGCGTCCGCCCGGCGGTCGGAGACGACGGTGGCGACGGCGGCGGCGGTCTTCATGGCGTTCCTTTCAGCACGGCGGCGTCACGGCGGCGCCGGAGGGCATCGATGACGGCCTGGATGCGCGCGGGGGCCTGCCCCTCGTCGAGCAGCTCGCGGACCTCGCGCGCCGCGGCGGCGAGCGCCGCCGGATCCTCGGGGGAGCCACGGGCACCGGCCAACGACCGGGCGAGCGACCAC